>JAHIRM010000049.1 GCA_018818595.1 Bacillota bacterium | reverse complement strand
TCATTGACACTAAAATATGCTAATTCTTCTACTTTTGCAATCAAGAAATCCAACTTTGCTTCAGCAACTTCAGGATTATCAAGCATTGCAACAGATTTGAAAAGTTGTAATTGATCATATATCATTTGTAAAAGTTTATGTGCTGGTACTTTATACATTTTTTCAACAATTATATTTAGATCATTTATTATTTGTTTAAAAGAGTTCATTTCAGACAATTCTAAAATGATGTTTTTAGTTATTTTGGGATAATCTAAAAACAATTGAATTAACTGTTCAACTGGAATTTGATAAACAAAAGATCTTGCTACACCATAAAAAGAGCCTTTGAAATGTTTTGAAAAAAATAAATCATCATTAAAACATTTAAGTAAAGTAATATATTGATTCAAAAAAAGGATTTCAGTGCTTTGAGAAAAATCTTCATCTGCAATTTTTTCCACTGGAACTTTATATTTTATAAGAGCTTTTTGATATTGATCAAAATTCGATTTTCGATCAATCAAAATCACAAAATCTTGATATGTTGCTAATTCATATTTTTTGTCTTCACGATTAAAAATTTGAAAACCAGAATCAATTTTAAAACGAATATCTTTTGCAATAATTAGCCCTTCAATGTAAGCTGAATTTGTCTTAGAATCAAACGCTTCAAGTGATTCATTATCATAGGTTAAAATAGTTGGAGTATAGTCTTGAAATGCCGAAAACTCAAGATCATATTCAAAATTTCCATAAATTAAACTTTGATTTTCGTGATAATTTACTCCTCCTATTTTTTCATCCATAATCGTGATAAATAATTGATTCACACCATTAAGAACTTCTTTTCTTGAACGAAAGTTTTCCATTAAATCAATTGCAATTCCTAAATTAGTCTCTTTATATTGTTTTCTTTTCATTCTGAAATTATCGGGATTTGCATTTCTAAACCCATAAATTGATTGTTTTATATCGCCTACCATAAATAAGTTTGAATGTTGTATCAAGCTAATCAAATACTCTTGTAAATCATTTGTATCTTGATATTCATCTATCATAATTTCAGAAATGTTTTTTTGGTAATACTGTGTAACATCTGGACAATTTTCAAATAACTCAATTGAATAATTCATAATATCTGTAAATGAGAATATTGAATTTCTTTTCTTATAATCTTTTAGCAGGGTTAAATAATCCTTAGTAATTTGAACTACGGACAGTATAATGCAATTTGTCTCTTTTATTGACTTAAGAATGTCTTTTTTATTTTTTACAAATAGCTTATCAAAATATCCGATTATTGAATTTAATTTATTTTTAATATCACTATTTTTTTGTTTTAAAGAATCTGTAATATTCTCATCAAATTCCTTGTGAAATCTTGGGATTCTTGGATGATTAAAATTTTGTAATAATTGGATGATTTCGTCTAAATCAATAGATTTAAATAGCCTTTGATAATTAGAAGACATTTCTAAAAGATATTGATTGATTTTGTCATCATTATATATTTTGAAATCTTGAATTAATTCATCCAAAAAGGGGTTCATTTCTGCAATATCTGAAAAAATCATTTTTTCAAAATCGGTTAAAGCCTTTTCAATTGATTCATTTGATAAATAATTTGTTTCATAAGATGAAAGAAAATCAAACATATCCGGAATCATTTCAATTCCAGAAGCAAAAGATAATATCGTTGTTTGAAGAAGTTCGTCACCTTTATCAAAAAGACGAGAAATCAGATTTTTAAATAAAGGAGTTTTTTCACCGTAATATTTTTTTAACGTCTCATCTAAACAAAATCTTTTTGCCTTTTCTAATATAACATGATCGCTTATTTGAATAGTACCAGGTAGGTTCAATCGATAATGATATGTTTTTACAAGCCTTAAGCAAAACGCATCAAAAGTTGAGATAATTGCATTATCTAGACGTTTCATTTCATTGTGTAGTTTGGGATTTAAAAGAATCGTTTTTTTAATTCTATCTTTCATTTCATCTGCAGCAGCATTTGTAAAGGTTAATATAATGAGCCTGTCAATCGATATACCATCATTTAATTTTCGTAAAACTCGATTAGTGAGAACAGATGTTTTTCCTGATCCAGCTCCAGCACTGACTAATATATTTTGATTATCAGTGTTAATTGCATTTAATTGATTTTCTGTAAATTTCATTCGAACTCATCCCCTTCATCAGTGGACTCTTGTTCTTCAAAGCTATAAGTTTTTGTGTTTGTATAACAAATGCCTTTATGAGGGCAGTACTCACAACTCTTCGATTCATGTTGACTTTTTTCAACTGGCAAAGGATTTATTTGGAACTTGCCATTTTGAATGGAAGAAATAGCCTCTAGCAATTGTTGATTCATTTGAGATAGAATTTGTTCAAATTCTGTTGAATTTTTTAACCGATTATTCTTTGTAAATTCTCCGTTTTTATTATAAGTTACTCCCATAATGTTATCATCACTATCAAAAGAATCAACGCTTGCTTTATCCGTTAATGTTATTCCATTCATTTTCAGAGTTTTTTTAATTGGATCGTGATTTTTAAGTTTGTAATAACGACCAATGTTCACTTTTTGATAATAAAACCCAACTGGCTTCATTTTATCAAATTGCTTGCAAGAGGAAAGCAAATGAAAATAGAAAGGTAGTTGAGGTTCAATACCTTTTTCAAAATCCGATAAAACAAACGATTTATTTCCAGTTTTATAATCGATAACTACAACTTCTACTTGGTTATCTATTTCATGAATCATTATTTTATCAATTTTCCCTAAAATAATAAAACGAGGATCGTTTTCAAAAAAATATCTATATTCCTTTTCAAAGGCAAAATCAAGAAACGTTGTATGTTTTTTTTGGTTAATTAGGTGCATTCTAATCAACTTAAGTTCATTTTGTATAATCTCTAGAAATAGAGAATATTTATAATTCATTTCCTCTGGAAATTCAGACATTAAATTATTCTCTATTTCACTTAATTCATATGCTTTATCGTTAAACCATAATTCTAAAAATTTATGCGTTAAATTTCCAAAATACAAATTGATATTTTTATCATAATTTTTTATTTTCAACAGATAATCCAATAAAAAATGAAAAGAACATTCGTAATATGTTTGAAGACTTGTTGCGGAAAGATATACTTTATTGTTTAAAAGTGAGGATAATAGTTTGGTATTAATTTGGCGAAATTGAGGGTTATACATTCTATATTGACTTGCAAATTCGTACTCCAAACGATTAAAATCTTCATATTCTACGCTATACTTTACCTTTTGGTATCTTTGTTTTGCGTAGTGTAATAAATAGAAGTTATTTGTATATTCCACTGAAGTTAATTTAATTTCAAATTTCATTGTTATTAAAGGATGAGACAAAGATAATTCTGCTACTCTTCGATTTAAATTGTTTTCTGTTGTAGAGTAGAAAAATGTTACATTTTTCATTCGATTAATTAGATTTTCGGTATGAGTCTTGTCTAATTCGTTTTCTTGAAAGGAAGTATACATGTTCAGTTCTTTTTTTTCTTCATCCAACAGAAAATCATTGTCTTTGTGAACAAGAGGTAATGATTGATCTTGATAATTTAAAATTAGGTAATTTTGGATATCATCGCAATTTATCTCTGAAAGATCTTGAAAATGAATGGCTCCCTGTATAAAAGGTTCTTGAATGGACGCGTTTGAGATTTCAAAAATTAAAATATCAATTTCAGACTCTATTTCATTTTTTTCATACTTATTTATAATATCAAAAATCTTTTTGATAATCCTTTTTTCAAAACTAGAACAATTTACTATCAAATCAGTTAACAAATAAATAGCTTCATCTAGCGAGGCTTTTTTTAGTTTATTTACAAATGATATAGTAATTGGAAATTGGTTTAAAGCCATTTTATAGTGACTATAAAATGGAATGTTTGCTTCTTTTAAAAGCTTTGCTAATTGATATCTATCTTCTTTTGTTGAATTTAAAAGATAAATATCATTTGGCATGATACCTTTACTTAATAAATCAGTTACCTTTTTAAATACAGCAAATTGAGAATCCAAAATGGATTGACACTCATAAAGAATAATTTCATTTTTATTGATTGTTCCTAAATAAGTAACAACAGGGCTCCATTTCTTCAAATAAAAAGGCACTTTACAATTATTTAAAAAAAGTATTTGTTTCTGCTCAAAATTTTGAAAAGAATTGAATTGAATCATATCGTTCTTAATTAATTCTTTAAAAATGGAATTTATATAATTAATTTTTTGAGAATCATACTCTTTGGATACATCTAAATAATCAAAGATAAATACACATTTACTTGAATAATTTGGATCTAAAGAAAAATGTTTCTTCATGAACAACAAATAATCTGATTTAAGTGAAAGTGAAGATTCAAAAAGAGAGTGAAATTTAAATGGATATAATTGTTGAGTTTCACTTATGAATTGGAGAATTTTATTCTTCAATTGATTAGGAGAAAACACAATAGTATTCTTGTCAAAAACGCTAATTTCTCTTACAAATTCTTTCATCCATTTCACCTCGATTCTATTTTATACATCATTTTTTTCCAAAAAAATCTTATTTTAAAATGACTTCTTTCTTTTTATTTGTAAACAAACTTAGCAATAAGCCAAGTACGATACCTAGAATCGCAGCGAAAATGATTCGATATTCTTCCGGAAGCAGAAACGTAATGGTATGAGCTGGAATCCAAAACAAAGGTATCGTTTTACAAAAAGTAAAATTGATAAACTGCCTCCAATTAATTTTATCGATGGTATCACCAAAAGATGCATTTTTGTTTTGTTTCTTTAAATTTAAAAAAGTATCAGATATTCTGTGAAATGTCATCATAACAGGAGCGAAAGTTAAATTCATTAAAATGGAAGTGAATAAGGAAAAAAAGAATGCATTATCTTTAAAAGGCAACAAATTGGCGTTTTGAAGAGCTTCAACTCCAGCAGGATATAGAACAAACATCCATACGATCAAGACTCCAATTAAGCCCCAAACCAATGCTTTAACTAACATATAGGAAGGCATCATCCATTTTTTTGATTTTATTCTTAAACCAATAAAATCACCAAGTGATGCTAAAAAGAAAAACTTTATGAATCCACTTAGTAATTTGTTATTACTTGCAAACTGCAAAAAGAAGTCTCTTGTTACGATATAAACCATAAATATTGTACCAAATAAAACAAGTATTGAAATCCAATAATCCTTTTTCATATTACCCTCTATTAATTCTTCAAATTTATTTATAACTTTTAAGAGAAAACAATCGTTATACTTACGTTCAATTATATCATATTTGATGAAACAAAATAATGAAATCCACAAGAAAATAACGTCAATACATGTAATATGTACTAACGTTATTTTTTATTGTATGATTTGTTAATCTTTTTTACATGGGTTTTGAAAGACTTCAGAAATTTCAATTTGTGAATATTCAGAAAATAGATGTTCAAGTTTTACTAAAGTATCTTTATTAATTTGGTAATGATTCCAAGTGCCGTTTTTATGTGAAATCACAATATTTGATTGTTGAAGCACCTTCATATGATGCGATAAAGTTGGCTGAGTAATTGATAAATCTTCAAGTAATTGACAGGCACAAAGCGTTTTTCCTTTCAAAAGAGAAAATATTTTAAGTCTTGTTGGGTCACTTAATGCTTTAAATTGATTTACAAAATCAAAATTTTCCATATGATCACATCCTATACTGTATTATAAACAGAATATAGATTGCTGTCAATATGAAATAGAATCAAAAAAACTCTCAAAACTGAGAGTTTTCTTTTAAAACTTTTTATTCAATTGAAATGTATTTCTTTTCTTTTACGTTTGTTCCTTGCTTAGGTACAAACAATTTTAAGATTCCTTTGTCGTATTCTGCTTTAATATCTTTTTCTGCAATGTCTTCTCCAACATAAAATGTTCTAGCAGAACTACCTAAAAATCTTTCTCTTCTAATATAATGGTTATCTTTTTCTTCTTTGTTTTCTTCTCGTTTGGCTTCGACGGTTAAATAGCCATTATCCAAACTGATTTTAATGTCTTCTTTTCCAAATCCTGGAACATCGACATCAAGCTCATATCCAGTATCTACTTCTACAATATCCGTTTTCATGCAGCTTACATTTTCTTTAAAGATTGGTCTTGTGAAAAAATCTCCAAATAAGTCATCAAATACAGATAAATCATTGTTTCTTCTTCTAATAATATTATTCATTTTAAATCCTCCTAATTTAATATTTTTAGCACTCAATACCCTTGACTGCCAACTATATTATATCAAGTATTATCAGCACTGTCAAGTATTGAGTGCTAATTATTTTTATAGAAAGCGTTTTCATATTTCTTTGCATAAAAAAAACACATTTTCATGTGATTTAATCATTAAATACGGTTGAAGATAAATATCGTTCTCCTGTGTCAGGAAATACAATTACGATGTTTTTATCTTTATTTTCTTTCTTTAAAGCTACTTCTATACCAATAGCTAATGCAGCTCCACTGGATATTCCAACAAAAATTCCTTCTATTTTACTAGAAACTTTTGTATATTCATAAGCATCTTCATTCGAAACTGTCATAATTTCATCGTATATGTGAGTGTCTAATGTTTTTGGAACAAATCCTGCTCCTATTCCTTGAATTTTATGAGGAAAAGCTTCTCCTTTTGTTAAGGTTTGAGAACTATATGGTTCTATTCCTATTACTTTGATACTAGGATCTTTTTCTTTTAAATATGTTCCTACTCCGCTAATTGTTCCTCCTGTTCCAATTCCTGCAATAAATATGTCTATTTTTCCTTCCAAAGCTTCATAGATTTCTTTTCCTGTAGTCTTATAATGCGCTTTAGGATTTTCCATATTTTCAAATTGATAAGGCATATAACTATTCGGAGTAAAACTTTGCAAATTTTTAGCTACTCTTATGGATTCTTTCATACCTTTTGAGCCTTCAGTTAGAATAAGTTTTGCACCAAATGCAGTCATTATTTTTCTTCTTTCAACAGACAATGAATCAGGCATAACTAAAATCACTTCGTATCCTTTTGCTGCTCCTACCATTGCAAGACCAATGCCAGTGTTTCCACTTGTAGGCTCAATGATAATTGTTCCTTTTGAAATCAAACCTTTTTCTTCCGCATCTTCAATCATAGCTTTAGCAATTCTGTCTTTAACGGAACTTCCAGGATTAAAAAATTCGACTTTAGCATATAAATTTGCTTCTAAGTTATATTTTTCTTTCACTCTATTTAGCCGAACAAGTGGAGTATTTCCAATTGTCTCGATAATGTTATTATAAATTTTCATTTTTTAAACTCCTTTTAATTTGGATTCTTTTACAACAAGATCCGGAATTTTAATTGATACTTTACTATCTTGAGGAAGACTTCCTGTAATAAAGACATTACTTCCAATGGTTGAATTAGAACCAATCATTGTTTCTCCTCCCAAAATGGAGGCTCCTGAATAAATTGTTACGTTATCACCTATGGTTGGATGTCTTTTAGTCCCTTTTAAATGTTGCCCACCTCTTGTAGACATGGCCCCAAGAGTAACTCCTTGATAAATTTTGACGTGTTCTCCAATAATTGTAGTTTCGCCTATGACAACACCAGTTCCATGATCTATAAAAAAATATGCGCCAATGATTGCACCTGGATTAATATCAATCCCTGTTTCCCTATGAGCGAATTCTGTCATCATTCTTGGGATAATTGGGACATTTAATTCTAATAGTGCATGAGCGATTCTGTAAATGAGAATGGCATAAAATCCTGGATAAGAAACAATGATTTGATCACGATTTATTGCGGCAGGATCGCCTTGAAAGTGTGCTTCAATGTCTAAATGTAGTAACTCTCGAACGGAAGGTATTTTTTCCATGAATCGAGTACAAAGTTCACAAGATTTTCTTTTAATCATTTTGTTTTTTTCTTCATCGGCTAAGTAAAGTAATGCATAGGATATCTGAGTCTTAAGTTTTTTGTGAAGTTTTTTTACAATCAAATACGTCTTATACTTTGAACCGAATTCTGAAACATTTTGTTTAGTAAAATACCCAGGAAACATCAATTCTTTGGTTAAATTTATGATTTTTTTGATTTCTTTATTGGAAGGAAGTCTGCAAGAGCAATGGTCCTTTTTTATTGGGGTTGTTTGATAGCTTTCTAAGATTAAATCTCTTATATTTATATTTTTCAAAATGTCACATCCTTTTATTTTCACTTCTATTATATCATATATTCTATATTTCACTGTTTGTAACGCAGTAAAAAAAAACCAGCAAAATTTGCTGGTTTTCTAAAAATTAAACATAACAATTTGAGGGAAAAAGATTAATAAGAATCCAATAATAATCATTATGATTCCTCCAATGATATGAGAAAACTTTGAATATTTATTAGAGATTCCTGTAACTTTAAATGAAATCATTGCAATTGAAAAAATAATGAGATCATCAAGTAAGAAAAAGAAAATATATAGCAATATATAAAGAATATATACCGGCATTGATAATTGATTATAAGCCAGAATATCAATATAAACTAAAGGAAGTCCTGCAGAACAAGCTAATTCGACGACATTTACTGATACCGCTAAAAAGATAATTCCAATTAAAGCAATAAAAAGTTTTTGTTCTGTCACAATTTTTTTCACTTTGTCCATTAATTTTTGTTTTTTGGTTCTATCAGTCACTTCACAACCAATATCTGGATTTTTGGTTGATTTAATAAACTGATAAATATTAAATCCTCCAAATCCAAGCGCAATAGAGCCAATCACTATCCTGATCCAGACAATCGTAGTTATTTGAAGTGCAAGATTAAGCCAAGCAACCATGATTAAGAAATAAAACAGTGCCGATGCAAATAGAAAGGTAAAGCCCAATATCCACATTTTCTTTCGATCTTTTGTGTTAATCAACATCGTGATTAAGAAAAGCAATACCCACATCGCACAAGGATTAAATCCATCCACAAATCCCATGAGGATACCAGCCAAGAATATAGAGAGCGAATCAATAGATACTGGCCCAATAAAAGGAAGATCAACTTCGCTTAATTCTAACGAGTCAAAATCCGTATCAAGTACTTCTTCTCCAAGAAGGACTTTATTAACAACATCTACATAGTCTAAACTTGAATACCTAGTAATTAATCTTACAATATCATTTTCAGTGGTTGGGTTAAATCCTCTTAGACTTACTCCTCCTATCACAGTATAAGGAGTCAAAGCATCCAGTTCATTAAAGACCGTTTTTACATCTTCAAACAATAAGTTGTTTTCATCTACTTGAGTAATTTCGTACCTGTGTACTTCTATATTAGAATATCTGTCTTCCAATCCAATTAAATATAGATTTTCTTCAGCACAATGGGCACAGACTTCATCGTAAAAAAAATAAATGTGAACGATATTTTCTGCGTAGATATTTTTTGATAAAAAAGGATTGATAATCAATCCTAAAATCATAATTCCAAGTAAAAGCTTTAATTTTTTCATTTGGATAACCCTTCAAATGTTTTTATTAATTCCTTCACACTCTTTTCACCAATGATACGTGCAACTTCTATGTCGTTTTGAAATACGATTAAGACAGGGAGAATTTGTCCAATTTGAAGTTGTTTAATTAATTTCTCATCTTGATCATAATCATAATCAATCAATTCAATTTCATTAAACGTTTCAAACACAACTTTCCATCTTGATTTCATAATCAAACAACTAGAGCACCACAAAGCTGTAATGCGAAGAATTTTCATTTAGATACCTCTTCTTTAATGGCTTCAACTAGTTGATTCATCTCATTTAAGGTTGTTAAAGAAGAAATAGAGATTCGGATACTTGATTTCGCTCTTGATTCACTTCCAGTCAAACGAAAGACACTATGAGAATAGGCATTACTCGAGTTGCAAGCAGATTGGGTAGATACATAAATCTCTTTTTTGGCTAAAGCAGTTTGAAGTTGATGTGCTTCTAATTTTTCAACACTTAAATTTAAAATATGAGGGATACTATATTTATTACTATTAATTGTCACAGATTCAATTTGTAATAATTCATTAATAAGATACTCAGATAATCTTTTCACATGTTCATAATTTAAATCAATACTATCGCATGCAAGACTTAAAGCTTTTTCTAACGAAAGCAACAAAGGGGTAGCAGGAGTTCCACTTCTTACATTAGTAGTAGATCTTCCTCCATGGATAACTGGCTCTAATTCGATAGTCTTTTTTCTTAATAAAGCCCCAACACCTTTCAGTCCATAAAATTTGTGAGCTGAAAACGAAATCAAATCAACATTGGTAATGTCAACTTTGATTTTGCCAATGGCTTGAGTCATGTCAGAATGAAACGTAATTTGTGGATATTTTTTTAAGAATACTCCAATTTCTTCAATCGGTTGTTTAAATCCAATTTCACTGTTAACCATTCCAATGGAAACAAGAATGGTGTCATCTCTTATAAGTGAAGCAAGGTTTTCAAAATCAACAAGTCCAAATGAATTCGTTTTAACTACATCTACTTCAAACCCATTTTTTGATAAATAATTAAAGCAAGCTACAACAGAAGAATGTTCATAAGGAGACGTTATAATATGTTTTCCTAAATTTTGTTTTTTTAATGCAACTCCTTTAATCGCTAGATTATTTGCTTCACTCGCTCCGCTTGTATAAATCACTTCATGATCTACCGTATGAAAAATGTTACAAATACGAGAAGAAGCTTCGACAATTTTATTATTTGCACCTTGTCCTAAGTCGTGTAATGAATTGGGATTCGCAAAGAATTTCTTGCTAATTTCAACATAATATTTTAAGACTTCTGGGTGAATGGGTGTTGTTGCACTGTAATCTAAATAAATCATGAATTGGCCTCCTAAAGCATAGAATATTATTTATTTCATTATAGTACAATCTATTGATAAAGTCAACGATTGGAAGGCTTGTAAAAAAGAAAAAAACCGCTTTAAATAAGCGATTTTTATTTTACATCTTTAATCAAGGTAATGAATAGCTTCTCCAAGAAGTCCAAGAGCAGCTTCGTGAATTAATTCAGAGGTAGTTGGATGAGCAAAAATGGTATCTTTAATTTGTACTACTGATAATTTGTTTTGCATGGCTAGAGTTAATGGACTGATTAAATGCTCCGCATCTCCACCAAATATAGAAGCACCAATTAACAATTTTGATTCTTTATCTTGAATCAATTTAATAAAACCTATGGAATTATTCATAATTAAAGCTTTTCCATTTGCCGAAAACGGAACTTTTGTAATGAAATATTCAATTTCTTCTTTTATTAATTCGGTTTCAGTTTTCCCAACAAGAGCAATTTGCGGTGTTGTAAAAATCACGCTAGGAACAAAAGAATAATCCATCGTTGCTTTGTGGCCTAAAATGGTATCTATAGCAATAATTCCTTGATGACTAGCCACGTGAGCTAATTGCATTTTATTTGTAACATCACCGATGGCATAAATATGTTTCACACTAGTTTGCATGGATTCATTTACATCGATTCCATAAGTTTTTCCAATTAAGATGTCCGTTTTTTCAAGAGATAAAGATTCATAATTTGGAATTCGTCCTACTGCTTCTAAGATTAAATTTGAATCAACAAATTTAATCTCTTCTTTTTGTTTATAATAGACTCTAACATAGTCTTTATTTAATTGTTCGATTTTTTGAACTCCTGAATTCGTATAAATTGAAATATTAGCCATTTTAGCGAATCGAAGCAAGCGTTGGCTTAAATCTTTATCAACCATTGGAAGAATGGAAGGTAAAAATTCAATGACATTTACTTTTACCCCTAAGTGACCGTAGATAAAGGCAAATTCCATCCCGATAATTCCCCCACCAATAATCGTTAATGTTTCTGGTAATTTTTGATTTGATAGAAGTTTCTCTGAATCATAAACTTGTTCAAGTTGAATTCCATCTACCTTTAAATGTTTCGTTTTTGCACCAGTTGCAATTAGAATATCTGTGGCTTCATATAAATAATCAATAGTTTCGGTATGAATCTTTACAAGAGAATTGTTTTCAAAAGAAGCTTCCCCTTTGATAACATTCACTTGATATTTATTAAGTAAAAAAGAAATTCCATCTACAAGCGTTTTTGTCACTTCATCTTTTCTTTGTAGGACTTTTACCATATCAATTGATGGATGATTTGATATAATACCATACAAATCACTATGCATTATTTCTTCATATATATCCGCAGATTTCACAAGTGCTTTTGTCGGAATACACCCAATATTTAAACAAGTTCCTCCAATATAATTTTTATCAATTAAAGTAACTTTTAATCCTTTTTTAGCCGCATAAATAGCAGCAACATATCCTCCAGGCCCCGCTCCAATAATTAGTAAGTCGGTTTTTTCTTTTAATGTCATCATCCTTTATTCCTTTCATAAAATAGTTATATTTAAACCAAAAAAATAGATAAGGCATCTTCAATTTGTTTAACAAGCAAATTATACCATTCAAAACAATAACTGTCAATTTGAAAGTCTGTTGAAAAACAGCTTCCTTCTTGAGCAAAATGCTTGAATAATGCATCCTTATTTGATAAAATTATTTCTATAAGACAATCAATTTATAGGAGGCTCTCATGAACTATTTAGATATAAAATTACCAGGAAGTGATTTAAAAACTCACACACTCAGAGATTTTTCAGGAAGTAAGGTCGTTCTTTATTTTTATCCAAAAGATCAAACACCCGGTTGTACCGTTGAAGCTAGAGAATTTACAAAACTAAAAGAAGAATTTAACGCAAAAGGGTATATTATCATTGGAGTTAATCGTGATTCGGTAAAATCCCATCTAGCATTTATTCAAAATAATCATTTAAATTTGTTGCTTTTAAGCGATGAATCGGAAGAATTGGTTCGTGCTTTTTCTGTATTAGTCGAAAAATCAATGTTCGGGAAAAAATACTTAGGAATTGAAAGAAGCACATTTGTGTTAGGTGAATCTGGTCAAATTCAGCATGAATACCGTAAAGTAAGTCCAAAAGAACATCCAGTAAGGATTTTAGAAGAATTATAAACCGTATGAATAAAGAAAGGGCATCTTCATCTTGAAGATGCCCTTTTGATATAAAATGAATGTTTTATAACACTAAACTTGGTACCATGTATACTCTTAAGGCTAGTTCCTTATCTAACATATAGATGACATTTTCTAATAAATCATATTTTTGAATTAAATCTTGTGAATTTTTTTCTTCTTCTATTTGTTCTTTGACAAACCATTGTAGAAATTGTACAGTGCGATATTCTTTTTGATTGACAGCTTCCTCATAAATGGAGTTGATTGATGCGGTAATATACTCTTCGTGTTTAAAAGCTTCTTCTAAAGGTTTTTTTAAAGAGTCATAACTCATTGTGGGTTTCGCAATTGCTTCTAAAACAACTTCAACATTATTGTTTTGGAGATAAGTCATGAAGAAAATCGCATGATCCATTTCTTCTTTTGCTTGTACTGTAAACCAGTTCGCAAACCCATCTAAGCCCTTAAATGTGTAGTAATTTGCAATATCTAAGTATAGATACGCTGAAAACATTTCTTTATTGATTTGAACATTTAATAAATCAGATACTTTTTTATTTAACATATATTTGATTCCTCCTATTTTTATTTTTATAATTTAATTATAACATGATGTACGCCAAAAACATTGTGATTTGCTTAGGAATTTAAATCAAGTTATTCGACCCAATTTTTATGAAGAACTTTTGTAACAAAGACTTTTGCAATTTCAGAATCAAATTGTAATCCAGCATTATTTTTAATTTCACTTACGGCTTCCTCTTCCGATTTTGCCTCTTTATAAGGAGTTTTAAGTGTCATTGCACTGTATGCCTCACATACGGCAATCACTCTTGCCATCCATGGGATTTGTTCGCCAATCAGACCTTTGGGATAGCCTCTTCCATCCCATCGCTCATGGTGTGATAATACCGCTTGAGCAACGTCTTCGTATTCAGAGGATGAAGATAAAATTCGATAACCAATCTCGCAATGATATTTAATTTGATTCCATTCTTCAATTGATAATTCTTCAATTTTATTTAAAACTTTTGTATTAACTGCAATCTTTCCAATATCATGAAGTAATCCTAATTGTTCTAATTGATGTAACTGAAGGGCTTTAAGATTAAATTCAAGACCTACTTTTTTGCATAACAATCCTACTTGTTTTGAATGTTGATCCTCGAGAGGATTTTTACAGAAAAACGCTTTTAATATCGCTTGAATTAATTCCTTTTTACTGCTTGTAGAATCTAAAAATTTTCGATCATACATTTCTGCTTCAGCGTTATTATAGATTGTCTTCAGTGATACATCTAACTTTGTTCTTATTCCAAGTCCAAAAGATACTGAAATGGCAATTCCATGAATGGTACAACTTTTCAATTCGTTTTCTATTTGATTGATTAAATGCATAGCTTGATCTTTTGTCGTATAGGGAGATACAATTAAAAATTCATCTCCGCCAACTCTTGCGATAAAATCAGTAGATTTTACAAATTTTTTTATTTTTTCCGAAACCAATTGTAAAAGTTCATCTCCACAAGGATGTCCAAAGGCATCATTCATAATTTTAAGTCCATCAACATCTGCCATAATGATGCAAGTAGGTAAATAGGACTTGTTTTCTAATTCGAGAATTTTTTGATCTAATGCTCTTCGGTTTGATAAACCTGTTAAATAATCTTGAAAACTTAACATCTCATATTTAATTTCTTTTTCTTTCATGTTTGAAATGTCTTGATGTGTTCCTGACATAGTTATGGGGTTACCGGACTCATCCCATTTAGAGACGCAGCCTCGATCTAAAACCCATACAAAATGGCCGTCTTTATGTTTCATTCTTAATTCTAAGTTGTAGTAATCAATTTCATGATTAAAGTGTTTCTTTAAAAGTTCGTTTGATTTTATAATGTCATCTGGATACACAAGTGAATTCCACAAATCGATATTATATGGTGTTAATTCTTCATAAGAATAACCTATCATTTCTGCCCATTTTGAATTAACTACAATTTCTCTTGTTGCAATATTCCATTCCCAAGTTGCGGTATTTGTACCTTTAATGATTGTTTCCAATCGATTTCGTTCTGATAAAAGTTTTTCTTCTGCAAGTTTATATTTTGTAATGTCATTTATCATAACGATGACTTCATGTTCAACGTTTGAAAAGAAACGCATTATTATAATTTTATTTATATCACCAAATAAATATTCGGTTGTGTATTCATTTTCAAAATCACTAACCGAAAACGCTTCTTTAAAAGAGAGCAAATCAAAATCACAAAACATACTTAAAAATGTTTTGTTCATTACGTTTTGCTCTTCTCCATAAATTATCTTTGAGAAACTCTTATTTGCATAAACAAGCGTTGCATCGTCTTTATTTGAGTTCACTTCAAAAACGCCAATGCCTTCGGTCATTCCGAAAATTAAATCATGATTTCGTTTTTGAATTTTTTTTAATTCTTTTTCGCTTAATATTTTTTCAGTTAAGTCATGAATAAAAACATAAATCGAAATCTTTCCATTATCAAAAAAAGGAGCTGAATTGACTTCTGCTGAAGCAATTGACCCATCAAAACATATAAATTCATAATCGGCCCTAGGGTTAGGAAGCAAACTTGATTTTAATCTTTCAATACGTTCATGATAAAAGTCTTTAAAATCTTCTGTAATTAAATTTTCAATCTTTTTGCCGATTAAATCATCGGAATTTTTAGCTTTAAAGAAACGAACACATGCGGGATTGGCATATGTTACAACCCCATCTTCGTCTATATAAATGGCATCTTGAGAATTCTCGATAATATTTTCATACTTTGATTCGTTCATTTTGTCTCTAAGTGCTGATTCTTTTTCATCTGTAATATCATGAATGAATCCTTCGATGTAAAGTGGAATACCCTCTTGATCATAGACTGCATGTCCGGTTTCATAGACCCATTTAATTGTTTTGTTTTTTGTAATCACCTGGTACTCAGAAGTAAAATCCTCATGAGAATCAATTGATTTTTCCCATAATTCTCTTAATTTTAAACGATATTTTGGGTGAATGATTTCTTCGAAGGAAATCGCTTGATTGTCAATTAATTCAGCATCAGTATACCCAACAAGTTCAAATGTTTTCGGACTAACATATTTCATTGTCCAATTTTCATCATACAAACTGCGATAGGCCATTCCGTGATAATTCTCAATTAGACTAGTATAGTTTAACGTTAAATTCATTATATCTTTTTGTTTATGAATTTCTTTCTTTAGTTGCTTAGAATTTTTATAAAGAAAATAAGAAAGAATTAAAATTAAATGAACAATTAAAACAATTATAATAATCTCAGTTGTTGATATTTGATCAAACAAAGACCCCATGTAGAAAAAAGTAAAATAAACTAAGGATTCGACTTTACTTAAACTGAAATTGATGAAAGTGATGAAATATGAATACATATCTTTTCCTCATTTCATGTGCATTCTTTTTACATCTTATTATTAATTATACTTTTAAATTTGTATTATCGCAAGAACCTAAGTCTTTTTTGTCGTAAATAAAAAGAGACAATGATATGTCTCTTTTTCTATGAAATAACAGTTATAGTTCACTACTACTTTGATTCATTAAAGATAAAAGTAGTTTTTTTAAAGGAACATATAATAGAATTACTGTAACAATATTGCTAATTGCCATCATTATTTCAAATGGTAAATCGCTAATAAAATAAGGCCACAATCTATCAATTCCAATTTCTAAAAATTTAGAAGGTATAAATAACCATCCATATACAAATCCAAAAATGAAAGAGACCATAATTAAAATCCAAATTTTTTGATGTTGAAGTTTTTTAGAAACTAGTACTAAAAGAATCCAACCGATTAACATAGGAACTACGTAAAGCATGTTAAAAGAACCCATAATTAAACTATCGATAATGACATATCCAACCGTTAAACTAATTAACATTGAATAAGGCAAAATTGCAGCATAAACCATTAATAATACAACGGTAAATTGAATGTTTGGTAAAAAGATAAGTAGTTCTTCTTGTACAATTAATACCGCTAAAAGCATTGCGGATAATGTGATATTTCTAATAGTATGTTTTCGAACATCAACCGATTTCATAAGTTCCATATTTAAATTGATAAACCGATCCATCAATAATATCTGTCGTATCAATTCCGCTTAAGGCATATTCGTCATTAATATAAAATTCAATAAATTCTCCATTATTATAGGCTTCTAAATCACCCACCGAGAGCAAATACACTCCATATAGTCCGCTATAAGAACAGGTTTCATCCGTGCCGCCTAGTTCATCTTGACAAGATACGGTAAAGTTTTCCATTAACAAGCCAAGAAGGGTGTCTCCTTCTTCGTAATCAACGGTAACCCTTGACAGTAAAACATCTTCTTGATCATAAATTTCAAACGTAATTTCTCCATCTCCAAAAGCTGTGTTTCTCGTTGATTGACATCCTAAAAAACTTGTAAAAACCAACAAGAACAGTAAAAAACCCAGTACAATTCTTTTCATTTTATCCCTCTTCTATGAAATTATATTTAATTAATTAGGTAGGTCTCCCGACTTCGCTTCAAATAAATCTATGCCTTCTCGATTTAACAATGGCTATTATAGATTCATCCACATTACGGTTGCTGGTACAGTTGAAGAATTACACTTCATTCCCTGTTATACACCTAATGAATTATTTTTATGACTGATTAATTATAACATGTTTTTTTATGTTTTCAAGATGTCTTTTTACTTATTCAATTTATCAATGATTTGAATAATTTCTTGAATTTTAATCGTAGCATCTTCTGTCAATGTATCTTTAACACATGAATTCAAATGTGCTTGTAGCACAAGTTGATTTGCTTTTTTTAGGATGGCCGTAGAAGCTAAAAGTTGATGTGAAATTTCGATGCAATATCGATCTTCATCCACCATTTTTAAGATACCTTCGATTTGACCTTTTGCAGTATTTAAGTATTTAATTACTTCTTTGTGATCTGCTTTCATGCTAATTCCTCAATGGTAATTAGTTCATATCCAGCATCTTTAATGCAATCAAAAAATACATAATTTTCAATTTGTTGATCTAGTGTAATAATGGCCTCGTTTTTTACGAAACTTACTTTAACTTTTTTTACACCATCAAGATTTAATAGTGATTTTTCAACTCTCATTTCACAATGTTTACAACTCATTCCCTTAATTATTAGTTTCTTTTTCATAATATTTCCTCCATTTTATTTGGTTTAATCCATTTTAATCTTAATGCATTTAAAACAACAGTCACACTACTTAAACTCATTGCAAGACTTCCAAAAGTAGGATTTAATCTTAATCCAGCGAGCGTATAAAAAACACCAGCAGCAATTGGAATTCCTATTATGTTGTAAAAAAACGCCCAAAATAGATTCATTTTAATATTGTTCATCGTTTTTTTACTTAGTTGCAATGCAAATACTGCATCAAGTAAGTTATTCTTTATTAAAACGATATCAGCAGATTCAATAGCAATATCACTTCCAGCTCCAATAGCAATTCCGATATCAGCTCTAGTTAAAGCAATGGCATCATTTATTCCATCACCAATCATAGCTACTTTTTTCCCTTGAGATTGTAAATCAATAATTACTTGTTCTTTCTGATCTGGTAAAACTTGGGCAAATACTTTTGAAATGTTTAAATCTTCTTTAATCGCATTTGCAGTAATTTGATTATCTCCCGTTAGCATAATTACTTCAAGTCCCATTTTTTTCATTATTTGAATGGCTTCAACGCTTCCTTCTTTTACGCCATCTTTTAATGAAATTAGTCCTATTATAGTATTGTTTTTAACTAAATATACCGATGTTTTGCCAAGTTTCGCCAAATTGAATTCATAATCCTTAACTTCTTCAATTGAAATCGATAAAGAAGTCATAAGCCCCATATTCCCTACAAAATACACATCATTTCCAATGGATGCTTTCACCCCCATACCAGATAACGCCTCAAAATCATTTGCTTTTTGTTTTGATATATTATGTGTTTTTGCGTATTCTACAATGGACTTACCGATTGGATGTTCTGAACCATCTTCAAGTGAGTAGGCAATTTTCAATAAATCAGCCTCTAAATAATCATTTAAAGGTAAAATATCTGTTATTTCAAAGATTCCTTTTGTAATGGTTCCTGTTTTATCTAAAACAACTGTATCAATTAAATGAGTTGTTTCCAAACTTTGTGCCGATTTAAATAAAGTACCATATTCTGCTCCTTTTCCTGTGCCTACCATGATAGCGACTGGTGTTGCAAGTCCAAGAGCACAAGGACACGATATCACAAGAACCGTTATCGACATTGACAAAGCAAAAGAGAATGAATTTCCTGTTAAATACCATCCTAAAAAAGTTATTAAGCTAATTCCAATCACAATAGGAACAAAAACACCACTAATTTTGTCAGCTAATTTTTGAATAGGAGCTTTCGAACTAGATGCATTTTCGACCAATCGAATGATAGTTGCAAGCGAAGTATCTTCTCCTACTTTTGTGGCTTTAAACTGAAATGATCCCGATTTATTAATCGTAGCTGTAAGCACTAAATCTCCTACTTTTTTTTCAACTGGTAAGGATTCTCCTGTTATCATTGCTTCGTCAATTGTGGAATTTCCTTCAAGAATTATTCCATCTACTGGTATTTTCATTCCTGGCTTGATTAAAATAATATCATCAATTATTATTTGATCTACTTTTGTTTCTTCAAAAGCATCACCTTTTTTGACTTGAGCCATTGTAGGAGCTAAATGAATCAATTTTTGTAGAGATTCCGAGGTTTTACCTTTGCTTTTTGCTTCAAGAAATTTTCCTAGTGTTACAAGGGTTAATATAGCACCAGCCGATTCAAAATAGAGATTCATGTGATACTCTTCAACTAACCCTAAGTTATTTGTTCCAAGCCCAATTCCCATTTGATAAATAGCAAATACTCCATAAAAAATGGCAGCAAAAGATCCTAAGGCAATTAGAGTATCCATATTGGGAGTTCTTTTGAATAAATGTAAAAATCCAATGGAAAAGAATTTAAAATTAATAAATATAATTGGAAGTGTAAGTAAAAACTGAGTAAAGGCAAAAGTGACGCTATTTGATAAACCATTAAACATAAAAGGTAAAGGAAGTCCTATCATTGTTCCCATAGATAAATATAATAAAGGAATAAAGAAAATTGAAGAAACGATCAATCGTTTTTTCATTGTTTTATATTCCAATAGTTGAGGATCTATATCATTTGATTTCTTTATTCCTACGATAGAGGCGTGATATCCACCTTTTTCAACAGATTTAATGATGGAATCAACATTACTTTGTTCTTCATCAAAATCAACAATCATAGAATTTGTGAGCAATGAAACGCTCACTTCTTTTACTCCTGATACTTTTAATACGTCTTTTTCAACATTTGATTGACAAGCTGCACACGTCATTCCTCTGACATCAAATTTTTGTTTCATACACCCCACCCCCCGTGATGTATATTATAACATTATATATTAACTCTTGTCAAATGAAAAGAAAAAGCGCAAAAGAATTAGCGCTTTTATTGTTATTGAATTGAGTTTATTGTATTTGATAATAACTGATAAAATTTTCCTACATGAATTCCATCACATAATGCATGATGTGCCGATAAAGATATCGGAATTATAACTCGATCATTTTCTTTAAAAAATTTACCCCATGAAATTCTAGGTATCGAATCTGGGTGTTTAGTATCAAACGGATGACTTAAATTGGTGAATGTTACCCACGGAATAGCCGAAATATAGATTAAATCATCTTTTCCTGGAATGTCATCTAAATTTTCATGGATTTTGACATAGTCTATGTCTTGATCTACCTTGTGAAGAAAGGCTTGAAAATCTTCGGTAAAGGTTGACGTAACAAATTGAAACAAATCCTCGTTTGCTAATACAGTATAAGATGGGTGAATGGTGTCATGTAAAATTACTTCATTCCCGCGAATTCGATATTTTAATTCTGGAATATCGTTGACAACTTTCATTACATAATATAATAAAGTTGCAAAAAATGAAGTTTGATTTTTCTTAGCAAAATGGTATAAGTTTGTAATATCAACATTTGCAGTAATGCTAAAGTGAGGCAAATCAAAATCTTTATAATAGTTATAATGTTTTTTGCGATGCCAACTATCTACATCAATTATTTTCATTTGAATTCTCCTGTGAATTACAGCAATGATTTATCTTGGAATTTCAAGATGATCAATAATCATCATATCTTCTTCTGAAATTTCAAAATCAAACACATCAAAATTACTTTCAATTCTAGCTGGAGTTACTGATTTTGGCAGTGGCAAAAATCCGTGTTGTAAACTCCATCGAATAGCTAATTGTGCCGCACTACGATTATATTTTTTGGCAATTTCATGAATTTGTTCCACTTTAAACAAACGTCCCGTTGCAAATGGTGAATAGGCTTCAATTAAGATATCATAATTTTTAGCATAAAGAACTGTTTCAGTTTGTAAAGCTCCAGGACATAAGTAAATTTGATTTATATGTGGAGCAAAACGTGTTTCTTCTACTAAAGGGATTAAGTGTTCTGGTCTAAAATTTGAAACACCAATTGCTCGAATTTTACCTTCTTGGTATAATTTAATAAATGCCTTCCATGTTTCAACGTTTAAATTATTGTATTCAATTCCGTCCCCTTCTTTTCCCCAAGGTTTCGGAGCGTGGATTAAGTACAAATCTAAGTAATCAACACCTAATTTATTTATTGTTTTGTCAAATTCATCTAAAGCTACTTGATACCCTTTCATATCTGCTCTTAATTTAGAAGTAATAAAAACTTCTTCTCTTTTTAATCCCGAATCTTTTATGGCTTTGCCAACCGATTCTTCATTTTGATATGCAGCCGCAGTGTCAATATGTCTATAACCTATTTTTAAAGCTTCTAAAGTTGCGTTATAAGCCATTTCTCCGTTTGGAATTTGCCACGTTCCAAAACCAATAGATGGAATGGAAATTCCGTTTTGAAGTTGATAATTTTGTTTTACTTTCATACTATCCCTCCCGTTACTAAATACATTATATCAAAAGAAAGCGTTTTACACCAGTGAAACACAACAGATACAAGTTTTTATTAATATCAAATCATTATGTATTTGATTCTGATTGTTCTATATTTACAACTTGATTTTTTAAGAGTTCAATTTTCGTTCGAAATGTCATAATAACTTTTAATGCTAGAAAGACAGCTAAAGCGACAATCAAAAAATCAAAAATAGACTGAATAAAATTTCCATAAGTAAGGAGTACTGCATCTTCTGATAAAATTAATTGTCCTAAAGTTTGATCATAGGTTGCAGTGCCCTTTAAAACAACATATAGACTTTTAACGTCTCCTTTTGTTAACAAACTAATAAGTGGCATAATTATATCATTTACTAAGCTTTTTATAATAGCATTAAATGCAGTTCCTATTACAATTCCAATCGCTAAATCCAACGCATTTCCTTTTGAAATAAATAACCCAAACTCTTTTATAAATTTTTTCATAATTAGTTCTCCTTTGTATATGATTTAATTTTACATA
Organism: Bacillota bacterium; assembly: GCA_018818595.1. Lineage (NCBI taxonomy): Bacteria > Bacillati > Bacillota > Bacillota bacterium. The sequence continues at coordinate 54,688 of JAHIRM010000049.1, read as the reverse complement.
CAACTTTCAAGAATTTCAAGATAAATTCAATTATTAATTCATTATTACTCTTGATATTACTCTTCTTACTATCTATAATGTAATTTATAAGGAGGGTTTTATATGAACAAACCCATCACGTCAAATAATGCACCTCAAGCAATTGGTCCCTATTCTCAAGCAGTTCTTACAAGTAATACGTTGTATGTATCTGGTCAACTTCCAATTCATCCACACACAAATCAATTCGTAGGAAATTGTATTGAGTGTCAAACCAAACAATCTCTTGAAAACATTTTACAAATTGTACTCGCTTCAAACCTTAAAAAAGAAGATATTGTTAAATGCACAGTTTATTTAAAAAATATGAGCGATTTTCCTAAAATGAATGAAGTATATCAATCTTTCTTCGATTCTCATAAACCTGCAAGAGTCACCGTTGAAGTAAGTAAACTTCCTAAAGATGCACTCGTTGAAATTGATGCAATTGCTGTAATTTAAATCTCATATCTTAAAAAAAACAATCGCCACTATTGGCGATTGTTTTACTATATTTTACTATTCAATTGGACTAAAGTTTTCTTTTGTAACACCACAATCAGGACAAACCCAACTATCTGGAATATCTTCAAATGAAGTACCTGCTTCTATTCCACCATCAGGATCGCCAAATTTTGGATCATAAATATACCCACATACTTCACATACCCATTTTTTCACAATTATTCCTCCAATTTCTATTATTTTTTCTAATTTCAAATTAAGTATAATGTATCATAGCCTTAAAGTCTTGTCAATACAAGTTAAAAAATCAATTCATTGAACTATTTAATTTAATAAATTATTAATATTAATATTGAATTATATTTCTTATAGAAACCTTATTGAATTGATATTAAATTCATGATAAAATTATAAAAGATGATTTACAGAATGGAGCTGAAACAATGAACACGATTTTCGCAATTATTTTTTGTATAGTAATAGCTATGCTTGCCTTTGGATTTGCAGGATGGCTTTATAGTTGGGTTAAAAGACAAGAAAGTACCAACGAAAAGATTCACTCTATCGGTGAATTAATTAAAAGCGGTGCAAATACTTTTTTAAAGAAAGAATATATTATATTAGCAAAATTTGCCTTTATCGTTTCAATTCTTATCTTTGTTTTTTTACCTTCACCTATTTGGAAAGGTGAAATTATTGATAACATAACAATTACGATTGCTTATTTATCAGGAACAATTTTTAGTGCTTTTGCTGGTAAAATCGGTATATTTGTAGCTACCATTGCCAATATGAAAACTGCCGAGGCTGCCCAAAAAGGAATTAGACCAAGTTTTCTAGCTGGCTTTCGTGGAGGAGCTGTCATGGGAATGGCGGTTGTTGGAGCTAGTTTATTAGGTATTTCACTTGTGTTTTGGATTACAGAAAATCCAACGATGTTATTAGGCTTTAGTTTTGGTGCTTCTTCTCTTGCTCTTTTTGCAAAAGCCGGTGGCGGGATTTTTACTAAAACTGCCGATATTTCAGCAGATTTAGTTGGAAAAATCGAATTAGGAATACCTGAAGATGATCCTAGAAACCCTGCAGTTATTGCAGATAATGTAGGAGATAACGTAGGAGATGTTGCCGGAATGGGCGCTGATTTGTTTGACTCTCACGTTGCTTCTATGGCTGCAGCACTTGTCATGGCAGTTGCCATTGATACTTTGACTGGATCTCACAATTCAACAATGGTTTTTGCCTATGCTGGAATTGGATTGCTTTCTTCCATTATTGGAGTAGCATCTGCAAAAATGGGAAAAAACGGCAATCCTACTAGAGCATTAAATATGAGTACTTATACTACAACTATTATTTTTGCATTACTAACTGCACTAGCAACTTTACTTTTCCATTTTCAATGGAGAATCTATTTTGCTGCTTTAATTGGTCTGTTAGTTGGAGTGGTAGTTGGAATTGCAACAGATTATTTTACGGACGACTCTAAAAAACCGGTTAGAAACACAGCAAAAGCTAGTGAAAGTGGACCTGCGCTTACTATTATTTCTGGAATTAGTTATGGGTTCTTATCTGTGCTTCCTGCAATGATAGGAATTGCTGTTTCTGCTTTTGCAGCATATAAAATCACTGCTCCACTTGGAGCTACACCAGAGCTTCAAACTCAATACGCACTATTTGGAATTTCTATGGCCGCTGTTGGAATGCTTTCAATAGTTGGTATGATTATTTCAAATGATGCTTACGGACCTATTGTGGATAATGCAAGAGGTTTAGCAGAAATGGGAGGACTAGGTGAAGAAGTAATCAAGATTACTGATACTCTAGATTCTGCAGGAAATACTGTTAAAGCCGTAACAAAAGGATTTGCAATTGGTGCAGCAGGACTTACAGTTATTTCTTTATTAGGAGCTTTTATTACCGAAGTCAATACTTCAATCGTTGAATTAAATCTTGCAATAGACCAAATTGTTGGATTTGATATTATGAATCCTTTGGTATTTTTCGGTTTATTAATCGGAGCTGCAGTACCAGCAGTATTTAGTGCACTTTTAATGCTAGGAGTTACAAGAAACTCTGAGCGAATGGTCAAAGAAATTCACCGTCAATTTGAAGAAATTCCTGGATTAAAAGAAGGCGTTGAAGGGGTTATGCCTGAATCAGATAAATGTATTGAAATTGCAACAAAAGGTGCCCTTAAGGAATTAATTCCTGCAGGCCTATTTACAATCGTTATTACAGTCGTAGTCGGTCTTGTAGGTGGGGTCTATGCCATTGGTGGTTTTTTAGCTGGAAACATCGTGAGCGGCTTATTACTAGCGTTATTCATGTCAAACAGTGGTGGCTTGTGGGATAATGGTAAAAAATACATTGAAGCTGGACATCATGGAGGAAAAGGTAGCGATACTCATAAAGCCGCAGTCATAGGCGATACCGTAGGAGATCCATTTAAAGATACTGCAGGTCCTTCCATTAATACTCAAATTACGGTTGTTAGTCTTGTCGCAAGTCTGTTAGCTATCATCTTTTTAACTTTTTCCATTTTCTAAAATACGATGTTATTACAAAAAATTAAATGGACAAAGTATTACTGAATACGTAAAGAACTATAAGATTAAAAATTATTTTGTTAATTAAGACGTAATTTCTATATTCAATAGAAGTTACGCCTTTTAATTTTGTTTGAAAAAAACGTTATCATTATTTCAGAAAAACTCTAAAAATAAAGAAAGCACTTAATTATCATATCAAATAATATAAATTCGTGAAATGCACATAAAAAAAGCCCCTAAGGGCTATATTTTGATATGCATATTATTTGATTTGATTATTTATAATACCGCTTCTTATCACTTCACAGTTAACAACCTCATTTTTAATTATCGATACTTGTTGTTGCGAAATAATAGCCCTCGAAACCTCCTACTGTATCCGAATCGATTGCTTCAACAGCGTGTCCAATCCAAAAAGCTTCGTCCATGATTGCATTGTCTTCAGCACTCATGGAAAAAACAATTTCAATTTTAATGTCTGGAGACGTGTGATTTAAATAGTAAGCATATCTATAGTTAAGCGAAAAAAACCAAACAAAATAATCTGCCAATTCATCAACTGGTAAAAAATCTCTTGTTTTGAATTCAACACGTGTGACGCAGTTTTTATTAATTATATTGGGATGATTACCAAAAATGCCTCTTGCCAAACTTGTGATTGTTGAAGGAAATACAATACCAGTCAGTTGATTGCTACCGAAGGCGTTACCTCCTACCTCTTCTAACCCTTCTGGCAAAACCAGTTCGCCAACGAAACTTGAAAAGGCAAACGCAGCACCTTGGATGATCTTAATGCCTGCAGGGATATTGATGGTGGTATTGGGGGTGTCATAGAATGCACCTATTCCCACTTCTTCAAGCGTCTTCGGCAATACAATTCCTCCGAAATCCGTGGATAACATTGCATAATCATCGATTATTACTATGTTATCGGGAATGGTTATCGTAATATTTTCTTCACTTGGATTTTCAATCCAAACTAAGCGAGATCCGTCTTTTGAGGTTATCGCTTTGTAACCGTCAATCTTTGTTTCTTTCAAGTATAGGTGTCCTTTTGGAATCGTTAGCGAGACTCTTGTCAAAATCCATGTCAAAGCTGATCCGACATCTTCAATCTTTTTCGGCACGCGAAGTTCCGACAAGCTTGTCAATACTCCCAGCGCGTTCTCTTCGATGCTAGTAATACTATCTGGAAGCGTGAGGCCGGTAATATAGAGGTTGATTGTACCGTTCCCTGAAAAAGTTGTATAGCGAATTTCAGTTACTGGAATGCTATTGTAAGTAGATGGAATAATGACTTCAAATGAGTCGCCCGTATAACCGACGACCGCATATTCAGATTGATCTTCAATTAATTCATAGACTAAACCTTCGGTACCAATTTCTTCTTTACATCCCCATAAAGAAAATACTAGCAAAAATAATGTTGCTATCAGAATTTTCTTAAATAATGATTTCATGATGACCCTCCTTCTACTTGTCAATCTCAATGTCAGGATATATTGCATTGTATCTATAAGAATCATATGACTGATGTAAATAGTAATATTTTTTAAATGATATAAAATTTTATTAGTGAATATATAATTAAATATTAGCACTTTATTTTTTTTGTCAACAGAGAATCTTTATATATTCATTCCAAAAACAAAATGATACCTAAAGCTTAATAGAACAAATCAAATACCTTATTTTATTTTGGTAATTTAAGAATTTCATCTACCCATAATTCGATTTGATAAGAAACTTCTGGTTTTAAAGGACCAGTAGATGAAACTACAAAAAAACCTTTTGGTTCTTGTAGTACCGTTGCATTTCTTTTTTCAAGTGTTTTTTTCATATGATCAGCTGCAAAACCAAAGCATTTCATCATTCTTTTTAGAAATCTGGATTTAATATCGATATAATCGATTCTCGTATCAAATACAAATACTTCCTGATTGGTAAAACAAAAAACTTTGCTTTTTAAAAAAGCTGACATAGAAGGTGATGGACGAAACCCTCTAGTGGGAGAACCGAAAATCACATAGTCCTTTTCAATAAAATCATCTTGTTCTACTTTATCGACGTGTTTATACGAAACTTTATGTCCTTTAGCTATAAATTCGTCTTTAATCAATTCTGTTACCTTTAACGTGTTCCCATAAAACGAATCATAAATAATAAATATATTCATATTTTTCACTCCTTTGTTAGTTTATATTTAAAATAGATATCTATTTTATTTTAAAAAATGTTTTAAAAAATCGAATTTAGATTTGCTATAAGGATGATACCTCATAGGTAAATCAATCCAGTTTGATCTTTTTACAATAGAACGTTTATTGGAAAAAGTATCAAAACTCTCTAATCCGTGGTATTTGCCCATCCCACTTGCGCCTACTCCGCCAAACCCCATTTGTGAACTTCCAAAATGCATAATAGTATCATTAATCGTTGCCCCTCCAAAACTTAGACGATTATATACTTCTTGTTCAACCCGTTTATCGTGTGTAAACAAATAGAGTGCTAACGGTTTAGGTTGTGACGAAATATATTGATAGACTTCCTCCAAGGAATCATAGTGAATGAGAGGTAAAATAGGCCCAAATATTTCTTCCTTCATTACTTTTGATTCAAATGTTATATTATCCATTATAGTAGGGGCAAATTTTTCATCTGAATAATTTCCGCCTATTACTACTTTATCCATTTCTAATAGCCCAATTAATCGCAATAAATGTTTTTGATTAATGATTTTTGGATATTCCAAAGATTCAAGAGGAGTCTCTCCAAAAAATTGCGTTATAATTGTTCTCATATGTTTTAAGAATTCTGAAACTTGTTCTGGTAAAATGAATAAATAATCAGGAGAAACACACGTTTGTCCTGCATTTAAGAATTTTCCAAATGCAATTCGTTTTGCGGCAAGATATAGATTAACGTTTTTATCTAAAATGCAAGGACTCTTTCCACCTAATTCTAAAGAAACAGGTGTTAAGTGTTTACTTGCTTTTTCCATAACTAATTTTCCAACCTCACTACTACCAGTAAAGAAAATTGAATCAAATTGTTCTTCAAGCAATTCTTTGTTTTCTTCTCTTCCACCAAGCACACACGTAACGTATTCCAATGGAAAACAAAAATCAAGCAATTCTTTAATGACATTAGAAGTGTTTTTAGCGTAGGAAGCCGGTTTTACAACCACAGTGTTTCCTGCTGCAATTGCACCAACTAAAGGATCAATTGCAAGCTGAAAAGGGTAATTCCATGGGCTCATAATTAATGCAACGTCTAAAGGCTCTTTGAAAACAAAACTTTTAGCATGAAATAAGGTAAAAGATGTTTTTACTCTTTTGATTTTCATCCATTTTTTAAGGTGTTTTAATGTGTAGGAAATCTCGGCTAAAACAATTCCTATTTCTGATAAATAACTTTCAAATGAACTTTTATTTAAATCTTGATATAACGCATCATTTATTTTTTCTTGATAAGAGAGAATTCCTTTTTTTAAAGTAAGCAAAGCATTTTTTCGATACAAATAATCTTTTGTTTTTCCAGTAGCAAAAAAAGCTCGTTGCGTTTCTACTATAGAATGAATTGTCATGTTAAACCTCCAGCAAATGATTAATTACTGAATTATTATATCATAAGCAATTTTTTTTTGATATAATAGCAATAAAGTTGCTTTTTTATAAGGAGATTTTTATGATTATTATTACTGGAACAACTGGACATATAGGAAATAATTTACTTCGGATAATGATATCTAAAGGATATGATATAAAAATACTGTTAAGACAAAGTGGTAAAGCCATTTCTGATATTAAAGTAAAAACTGCTTATGGCGATATTTTTGATCCTGTATTTCTAGCAAAAGAAATTGCTTTAGGAGATACTTTAATACATTTAGCTGGCTTTATTGACTTAAGTAATCGTTTTTTAGATGAATCAGTTCAAATTAACGAAACTGGAACAAAAATTATTATCGATTTTTGTCAAACTCATCAAATCCGTTTTATTTATACTTCTAGTGTCGATGCAATTTACCGCGAAAAATCAACATTAAAGATTAAAGAACCTTGTGATTTTTTTCCTGAGAAACTTCACTCAAATTATGCCAAGACAAAAGCAAAAGCAACTCAATATTTATATAATAAAATGACAAAGGAAGATATGAATGCTTTAATATTATATCCTTCTGCAGTGATTGGTATACATGATTACAAACCATCTGCAGCTGGAATAGAAATACAAAAATCCTTGAAAAGAAAAATCTTTTTTTATGTAAAAGGCGGATATAATTTTATTGATGTTATAGATTGTTGCAACGCTATTATTTCTGGATTAGATAAAAATTTAAGTGGAAGTTATATTCTTTCCGGATACAACCATTTGATTAAAAAATTTTATGAAGAAATCAATTTCTTTGCACAAAAGAAAGCTATTTATTTTTGCATTCCTGGTTTTTTAGCCAAAGCTTTTTCAAGGTTTGTCCCTGGCTTTTCAAGGATGATGATTGATGCAGTTTTAGATAATTACCAATACGACAATACGTTAATGAAAAAAGATTTACTAGAGGAGTTAACCCCTTTTCCTGCAACAGTAGAAAAAACAATTCGATGGTTTCAAAATCGTACTACTTGATATGAAATAAAAAAAGAGGCAACCCTTTAAAAGGTGCCTTTTAATTTTTCTTGAATTTCAGCAAATTTCATTTCAATTGTCTTAATAATTTCTTTAAATTCGTTTTCTTGTTCCATATCATTAATTCTTAACCAAAGAATTTTCGATTCAGGAACTTTATAATTTTTAAATATTCGCTTTAGTACGGAATAATAATTTGCATAATGAAAAGATAAATACTCTTGTTGACCTTGTTCAATATCTCTGCCTCTGCTTCTAACATTATCAAATAATTGATCTGTTTCTCTTACAATCACTAAATGAATGTCCACATCTGGAATTCGTTTTAAATGTTCATCTGCAATGGCATAGGTAAGAGCCACTTCCATTGCCGACATAATTCCTTCAAGTCTTAGTAATTCGGTAAAAACAAGATTAGAAAATAACGTTGAATCACAAATTACATTGTCTAGATGTTTTGTCTTCCACATTAACAAAAAAAGCGAACTGTAAAAAGCGTTTTGAGATAGTAAAGCAAACGTTTCTTTGTCTTTGTAAAAATAAGGTAGGTATTCGTTCTTCTCCACAGGTTCTTCTACTAAAGTCGAGTGATAGTAGTCTGCTAACTTCTTAGATAAAGTTGATTTTCCGCTTCCAATGGGGCCAATAATACCTATTCTCATAATTTCCTCCTGTTGAAAATAACTATGTTTATTATAAACAATTATTAAGTAAAAGTCAAAATCTTTGCCAGTTTTTTTTGTTATTTTTTTTATATTTTTGTGTTTTTGTTTTGACAAGATAGACCAATAGTAAAATGATCGTTTCTTAACAATTGTTAAAACATTAGTTTCAGAAGCTTTTTACTCTTTTTCACTTAAATATTTTAGAAGTTTCTCGAGAACCAAAACTCCCGTTTTTAAAGAAATTGCTGGCTTATTATTTCCCTCTGTTTGACTTTCAAGCAAAGGGAAATGAATAAACCCTATTTTTGTATTCAAACTCGAAATTTTAGCAAAGTAAAGACTAGTATATAATGCCAAATTACAAATATAAGCCCCCGCAGTCAAAGAAAGCTCAACTGGTAATTTTGTATTTTCTATAGAATTTAAAAACGGCATGAAATCAATGGTTGAAAATAAGGCATCTGGGCCTTCTTGAATGATTTTTTCTCCTCTTTTTAATACTCCAGAATTATCAGGAATATTTGCATACATGAAATTAAGTCCAACTTGTTCTAATGATATCATCTTTCTGTTGGCTGCTTGACCACATAACAATAAATAATCTGGTTGATAGTCATTAAGCAATTTAAAATAAAGATCTTTATCATAGACTACAGGTAATGTAATTTTAATCATTTGTACATCTTTAGAAGTAAAATTGATTTTTGAAACAATTTCATAGGACGAATTGATTTGTTGACCATCAAATGGTTCAAAAGCAGTAATCAAAATGTTCATTTTTTTGCCTCTAAATCTGGAAGATTACTTAAAAAGACATATAATTCTTCAAAAGAACCGTGTTCATATAAAGAAATATCGACTCCTTTGTGATTGTTTAAACAATCAGTTAATAAAAATGTTGAAGCTCCTAATGACTCTATAATCATATCCTCTGATGCATCATTGCCAACCATTAAACATTCGCTTGGAGTAACATTTAATTTTGTAAAGATCGTTTCAAAGTATTTTAGATTAGGTTTTGCAAAATTAGAATTTTCATAGGTAGTAATTATTTCAAAATCTGATGTTTTTAATCCTGCCCATGCGATTCTTTTAAACGTTGCAATTTGAGGAAACAATGGATTAGTTGCAAGTCCGATGCGATAACCCTTCTTCTTTAATAAATCAATGCATTTTTTTGCAAATATAGATGGATTCACTGAATTTCTAACTTCATCAAAATGCGTTTGATAAAATTCTAAAAAATCCTGTTGAAGAGCATTCAAATCACATGAAATCAATTTTTGAAATGTATCCCAAAATACGATTTCATTTGAATGAACACCATCGTTTTCAACCATAGCTTTTGTTCCAATCCAAACAGCCTCAACAAACTTTTTTTTATCAAATCCTTGTTTGGAAAAAGTTTCACCAATTTTTGTAAAATATATATTAATAAATTGGTCTTCATCTAATGGCAATAACGTACCATCTAAATCAAAAAGTATTGTATTTATCATTTAATCTCCTTCAAAAACATATCTGTTATTATACCAGTAAAACTTCTCTTTTTCAAACAAAAAAGAAGATATAAATCTATTTTAGTATTCTAAAAGAATTAACATTGTATAAATGAAAAAACCAAAGTAAAAGCCAGCAAATGCTGGCTTTAGATTATCTTGTTGAATTTCTTAAAACTAAATCAACAGGAATTTTTTTAATAATATCATTTTTTTCAGTTTGATGCTTTATTTTTGCCAGTAAAATCTTGGCTGCTGTTTCAGCAATTAATACTTTATCTTGTCTTATGGTAGATAAACTTGGAGTAAAATGTTTTGCATACTGAATATCATCAAAGCCAATAACAGAAACATCATTTGGCACCTTTAATCCTTTATCTTCTAATGCTCTTATGACACCAAATGCTAAATCATCCGAAAAAGATAAAATCATATTTGGAACTTCAGTTACATCGTTTAACATTTCAATGGTTGCATTGTATCCACTAGTAAAGCCAAAAGATTGAGCTTCTTTATAGTAGTTTTCTCTTAAAATCAATCCGTTTTTTAACATGATGTTATGATATGCTGCAAGTCTTTCAGAAAAAGCTCTCGAAGTTAACGGGCCTGTAATACAAGCAATTTTTTCAAGACCTCTTGAAATTGCGTATTCGATTCCTAATCTTATTCCCTCATAATCATCAGATAAAACTGAATTTAAATGAGGCATAATAATGTCGGTTGAAACGGAAGGAATATCGCTGTTAACTAATTCAATGATATGCTTGTTATTGATATTTCCTGAGACAATTAAAACACCATCAACTCGTTTGTTTTTGCACCATTGAAGGTATGTTAATTCGTTATTACCTAGTTTATTTACAATAAAAACAATTTCATATCCTTGTTTCTCTACATAATTTTTGAATTGTTGAATGATACTTGCAAAAAAAGGATGCTCCAAACCGATTAAGGAAATGTCAGAGAAAATAACGCCAATGGTCCAACTAAATTTAGATTTTAATATTCTAGCATTCGTATCAGCCACATATCCAATTTTTTTAACATAATTTAAGACACGTTCTCTTGTTTCTTGACTTACATTTCCATTATTATTTAATATTTTCGAAATGGTTCCTGGAGATAGATTCATTGCTTTTGCTACATCATAAATGGTCTTTTTCACTCCGTCACCAACATTTCTTGTAAAATATTTTTACTATATTATAGTATATAGCAACTTTTTTGTAAATCATTTGTCAATAAAGATAATCAAGGCGAGCAAAATTCTTGCTCGCCCTGATAGGAAAAAATGAGAATCTTGTGTTAACCTACGGTTACGGTTCGTGTGATAACAGATTCATTTCCATACTTGTCAATAAGCGTATAAGTTACTGTATAAGTTCCTGCAACGCTTGAATCAAACACATAAGCATCTACTACAGTTGAAATTTGATCTCCTGTAACAACAACATCTGCAACAGTTAATAATCGATCATAACTATCATAGACTGAAACTCCTAAAATTGGGTCATAGACTTGATCTACTGTTAAAACTACATCATTAATTCCTAAAATCATAGGTGCTGTTGTATCGTCAACGTACCCTACTAATTCAATAATAACGTCGTCTAAATAAATTGTTGTTTCAACTGAAGTTGTACCAACAAGACCCATGAAGAATGCAAATTTACCATTTGAGAAACTTGCACTTTGAGGTAATCTAACATAAGTTGTATATGTATTCCAGTCTGTTTCAATATTAAATATTTGATCAAACAGACGAGTTGTAGTTGAATATCCACCTTCAATAGCCATTTGAATTGGTCTTGCAATATCTGCTTTGGCTGAGAAAGTAATTTTATAGATACTTCCTGATTCTAAAACACGGCTTTGTTGATAGAATTGAACGCCCCATGCAACAGTTCCAAGAGCTGTAACATCAATAACTGCTACGCCATCGATAATACTTGCTGTAAAGGTTCCAGTTCCATGCCATCCCCAACCATTTATTGCAGGTTGAGTATAAGGTGTTGCTTGATCTGTTGAGAAATCTCCATTAACAACCGTAAAGGTTGAAGGAAGTAATGTTTCTTGAACTGTAATGGTTCTTAATACGGTTGTGAAGTTTCCAGAAGAATCTCTTACTGAGTAAGTTAAAACGTAATCTCCTGCTACTTCTACATCTACTGTACCAGTAACACTAACATATTCAGGTAATAATGTTCTATCATGATCATCAATAACTTTAATGCCTAACATAGGATCAAATGCTTCTCCTAATTGTACTATGGTGTTTTGAACACCAAGAATTTGTGGGGCAACAACGTCATTAAATGAATCAACTTCAACAACTGTAACATCATCAATATAAATGGTTGTAGGAACACTAGTACCAACTACATTTCCTAAGAAGAAACCAAATTTACCGTTTGCGATAGAAGCTGCATAAGTATAATCACATTCGATGGTGTAAGTAACCCATTCAGTAGTTATGTCAATGTTAAGATCAAACAATCTAGGAAGACCACTACTTTCTAATACAACATTAATTGGTCTTGCTATGTCTGCTTTTGCTCTAAACGTAATTAAATAACTTGATCCAAGTTCTAAAACTCTACTTGGTAAAAAGAATTGAACTCCATAAGGCACATCCCCTAAACTTGTTACATCAATGGTTGCGATTCCTTCATCAATTGATAAAGTGAATGCACCTGTTCCACTTGTTTTCCAGTTCCAAAGTGTTCCATCGGTTCCAGAAATTGCTTGTGGAGTTTCGAAATCTCCATTTTGAATAACAAAGGTAGAAACTGGGTCGCCTGCAGAAACAGTAACGTTTCGTACGATGGTTGTTTCATTTCCAGATTTGTCTGTGACAACGTAAGTAACTGTGTAATTTCCTGCAACACTTGAATCAAACACATAAATACCTTCAACAAGTGTTACTTGATCTCCTGTCACAGTAATAGCTGTTACAGCCAATAAACGATCTAAGATATCATAAACTAATACTCCTGTCATAGGATTGAATACTTGATCGATATCAATTGTGACATCATTTACATTAGATAATACTGGTTCTTGTGTATCTTCTACATAACCTATAAGTTCAACAACTACGTCATCTAAATAAATTGTAGTTGGAACGGAAGTTGTGCCAACAAGTCCCATGTAGAATCCAAATTTACCATTATTGAAACTAAAACTATTTGTGATACAAACTTCTGTTTCATAAGTTACCCATTCTGTTGAAATATCAAAGATTTCATCGTACAAACGGTTTGTACTTGAAGATCCACCTTCAACTGCAAATTGAATAGGTCTTGCAATATCAGCTTTTGCTTTAAAGGTAACTTTATAAATACTTCCATATTCTATAACACGGCTTAGTTGGAAGAATTGTACTCCATAAGGAACAGTTCCTAAGCTTGTTACATTGACAGTTGCAATTCCTTCATCAATCGCTAAAGTAAAGGCACCCGTTCCACTTGTTTTCCAGTTCCAAAGAGTTCCATCGGTTCCAGAAATTGCTTGTGGAATTTCGAAATCTCCATTAACAACCGTAAAGGTCGAAGGAAGTCCTGATGCTACAACAGTAATGGTTCTTGTAACTTGTGTCACGTGATCTGCAGCATCTGTAACTGTATAAACTAAGTCATAGGATCCAAGAGTTGTATGATCTACAGTTCCTGTAATAATGATATCTTCTGCAGTTAATAATTTATCATTGAAATCCCATACTCTAACTCCAAGTAATGGATCAAATGCATTTCCTTGAATTAAAATGGTATCATCTACTCCAATAAGAGCTGGAGCAACGGTATCTGTAGCTTCTGCAATCGTAACGATGGATACATCATCTAAATAAATAGTAGTTGGAACACTAGTTCCTAATACAGCACCTAAGAAAAATCCGAATTTAGCTGTAGTGATTCCTGCGCCTGTATTATTGTACTCTATCGTATAGGTAGCCCATTCAGTAGTAAGATTAAAGTCAGCATACATTATGTTTGACCAGTTAGCAGTGTTTTCTAACACAACTCTAATTGGACGAGGCATATCTGCTTTTGCTCTAAATGTAATTAAATAGACTGCGTCAGTAACCGTGATTCTAGAATCTTGATAGAATTGAACACCATGAGGAACAATTCCTACATTTGTTACATTAATTTCGGCAATTCCATTTTGTATTTTAGCAGTAAATGCGCCTGAACCACTAATTTTCCATAACCATCCATTGGTTGTTACGGAAACTAGTTGATCTCTTGAGAAATCACCGTTTACAACAGTAAATGTTGTAGGTGCAATTCCTTCAGCAACGGTAACGATTCTTGTTTCAGTTGCAGTATTTCCAGAAGCATCTGTAATTGAATACGTTAAAGTGTATTCTCCTGCAACAGATGTATCAAGAGTATCTAAGCCTGTAATAGCGATATCAACGATTCGTAATGATCCGTCTTTATTATCGGTAACTCCGACTCCAAATAATTCGTCAAAAGTATCTCCAATCGCTATTGTAATATCATCAATACCAGTAATAACTGGAGCTTCTGTATCTGGTAAAGTTGGAATAGCTTCAATTGTAATATTATCGATATAGAATGTTGTTGGAACAGATGTTGTTCCTACAAGTCCTGCAAAGAAAGCAAATTTTGCAGTATTAATTGTTTCATTCGAACGATAATAATCAAACGTAATTGTTTGCCACTCGGTTGTAACGTTATAAGTATAATCAAATTGACGAGTATAAGCTGCATTTTCTAATACAACTTGGATAGGTCTTGCATTTAATGCTTTTACATCAAATGAAATTCGGTAAGTTCTTCCTTGTTCAACTACTCTGTTTAATAGATAGAATTGAACTCCATGAGGAACGTCACCTAAAGCTGTAACTACGATTTCAGCATTTCCATCGACGATTTCAGCAGTAAATGCTGCGCCATTTCCACCTGTTTTCCATAGCCATCCTTCAGCAGATGAAGTTGCTTGATCAATAGCAAAATCGCCATTTGGAACAACAAATGTTGATGGAGGAGGTGTCAAGGATACGGTTACTTCTCTTGTATATTCTCGACTGTTTCCTGATGCATCTTCAATTGTATAAGTAAGTGTATAAACATCGGCTGTATTAATATCAACCGTTCCAACAATAACGATATCATCAACTGTTAAAGTTAAATCAAAATCATCAGTTACAGTAACACCTTGTAATGGATTAAATGGCAATCCAATTTCAGAAGTATAGGCGCCAACTCCACTAAGAGTTGGAGCAGTATGATCTCCAGGTAACTCTTCTAATTCTGTAATAGCTACGTCATCAAGATAGACAGTTGTAGGAACAGAAGTTGTTCCAATTGCGCCTAAAAAGAAACCAAGTTTTCCTGTAGTCATTGAAGGGTTAGTTACTTCAAATGCAAATTCATAAACAACCCAGTCAGTTGTAACATCAATTGTTGCTGACCAATATTTTAAATAAGTTGTTCTATCTTCCAATTGAATAATCATTGGACGGCCAGTATCGGCTTTTGCTCTAAAGCTAACTTGATAAATCTTACCTGTTTCTACAATTCGATCTACTTGAGAGAATTGATTTGAATAGGTTAAAGATCCAATTGCTGTAACAACGTAATTTAAAACGCCTTCAACGATAGTTGCGCTACCAGCGCCGCCATCTCCAGCCCAGTGTCCCCAAGGAGCTTCTAAAACGTCAGAGAAGTCACCGTTTACAATATAAAAGGTGTTTAATAAAGCTTCTTTAACTCTTAGAGTTCTTGAATCTACTGCGGAATTTCCAGCAAGGTCAAAAACAGTATAAGTAAGAGTGTACGTTCCAGGAACTGTAATATCATAGTCTCCTGAAAGTTGAATATCTGCTGTAATAGTTCCATCATGATTGTCAAGTGCTGAAACCCCATCCCAAGGATCAAAGGCATCACCCACATAGATGGTTACATCTGTAATTCCCATTAAAATCGGGTCAGTAACATCAGGTTCTTCTGTTACTGTTGTCGTGGTGGTAGTTGCAGTAGTCGTAGTTGTAGTAGTCGTTGTTGCTTGTGTCGTAGTAGTTGTAGTAGTCACTTCAGTACAAGCAATAACACTAAATAGTGCAAAAAACATCACGAAGATTAAAAATAATTTTTTCATAAGTCCTCCTTAAATAAAATTTTTATATTTTTGGTTTCTTGAGAAAACGAATTCCCAAGAAAATAAATCCCGTTATAAAGACTACTCCTCCAGAGATTGCTCCAATAATCCATCCAAGTGGGTTTGTATCATCAACTGGATCTGGATCAACTGGATCTGGGTCTACCGGATCTGGGTCTACCGGATCTGGATCGACAATTTCTTCAGTTGTGTCAATCACTTCAATTTGAATTAAATCGCTATAAATAGTCACTTCTTCACCACTTGCGAGCGTTGTAGTGAACGAAGCCATTAAAACTGTATTTCCAACAGTTGTCATTTCGGTTACATTACTTGAACTATCTATAACAATACCTGTACCAGTATCACTATATATTTCAAGAGTTGGAATGTAAGGATAACTAAATCCTTTTGGAGTCATGATGTTTCCTCTAAGTGAAATTTGAGCAGGTTCAGCTAAATCATAGGTGTAAGATAGTTGATTCATCGTAAATCGATTAAATTCATTTTGTAAAATGGAAGTAATATCGGTTGTAATTCCTCCAACTCCTTTTAAATAATAAGTATATACATTTTCAGGAGTGCTTAACGTCCAAGGCCAAATGGTAAGTCCACGATGATTCATTTCTTGAATGTATACATCTGTAAGTGGAGAATATTCAGGATTAATGGTTGTTTTTGCAGGAACAACAGAGTTTAAGGTTGCAATAATACTGGATTCTAAATTTGCTGAATTGATTAATCCTGTTGATAAATATCCAACAGAGATATTAGGAAGTACTTCTCTCATTTTTGTAATTTGAGTTCCAATAAATGAAATCACAACTACTTGATCACTAAAATCATATTCATCAATTAATAATTTTAAATAATCAACAATTTCAACGTTTGAACTTTTAATTTCAATAAATAGAACTAAATCTTCTCCTTTAAAAGTCTCAAAATATTCTTCAAGTGTTGGAACAGGAATATCTGGGAATGTTCCAAACGTATCATTCATAGTTAATTCTCTTAATTGAGCTAAAGTAGATTCTTCTACTATCAAAGAGCCATTTGTCGTTCTAGTCGTTGTAGCATCATGCATAACTATAATTTCATTGTCAAGCGATAAATAAATATCTAACTCGACCACATCAGCACCAGCATTCATAGCAAGTACAGATCCTTCTACTGTGTTTTCTGGAGCTTCAGTTGACATTCCTCTATGGCCAATAATTAATGGTCTACGAATCAAAGTATTTTCTGGAAACGTCGCATATAAATCAAATAAGGATAAATAATCGTCTGTAACAATACCATTGGATCCAGATAAAATTGCTTCAAGCATTGCTTCGTTTCCTAAATCACTTGTTTCAGCCCATACTGTAATCAAACGATGTTGTAAATAAAATACATTGTATTGATTTGTGTATTCGATAGGAAGGATGGTAGCTACAGCACCAGCAATATTTGTATTATCCCGAATTTCAAGTAAATCTGCATCGGATAAAACAGGATTTGTATTATCATATGAAATTTCTAAAATTCCTCTTAACATATTGTATTCAGCTCTTGCTGTTTGAATAACCGAAATGTTAGGAGAAACAATAAATGCATCTCTTACTCCGTAAGTTTTAAGCATGGAAGCTATCGTTAAAGCAATTTCATTGTTTTTTGTATAAAATGCAGGAATTACTTTATCTTTTGCTGCATCTAATGCTTCCATAAATGTACAAATTGGAAGTCCATTGGCTTTTACAACATCAAAATTACTGTTTATTCTTAAAAAAGCAGTTGCTGGTCTGATTTCGTCTCCTAAAGCTTGAATATCTTCTAAAGAGTCAATTGTTTTGATTGCGGTAGGCGCAACGATTATTCCTGATTCAGGGGTATATAATACAGGAATATTAGAATATTCTACCGTGGAATTATCAATGTACTCTACTGGCATAGTGATTTTGATATTATCATAGATGGCTTTGGAACCACTTGATTGCATCCCAATATAACCACTCGAATAATCAGATGCACTCTCATAAGTGATAAGCAATGAATCATTAATCGATTCTTTTACAACGGATCCTTTTAAATCAATTTTTAAACGATATGTTGTGGCAGGATTAATTGCCTCAGAATAAGCAATGGTAATCGGAACGTTCCAGTTACCATTGATGGCTTTGGCAAACTCAACTCCATTATCAGCAGTTGCGTTTTGTCTTATCGCCATTTGAAAATAATTATCAAGGCTAAATCGATACATTACAGATGCCCAGCGTGTAGACTCAACTGCACTTAGAAGTGTAAAATCGGTTTCAATAATGTAATTTTTAAATCCTTTTAAATATTCCGGTAAAAGAACTTGCGATGGAGTTGATGTTGCAGGGGAATCTAAATATAAATATTCATTTTCAATTCCTGCTGCCCCTTTTACAAGTGTAAAATCAGAAGGAATAGCTCCGTCTGAAAGTCCATCAAAATTTTCTTCATAAATAATGTATTCAGTATCTTCTACCGCTTTGGCAAAAACATATATTTTGATTGATTCCTCGCCAGAAGTAAAAGTAAATGTATGAATTCCTGCCGATGAAGCTTGCAACAAGTCACCAGTTTGTACTAAAGAGGCACTCAAATCAGTTAAATCTCCATTTGATAATAGTACATCTTCTGCAATTGTTTTATAAGCAATTGTAGTTAAATCTATGTCAACTCCAAAATCTACGAATAGATAGGGTCTTGTCTCTCGAAGAACAAACACATCATCTTCTCCTTCTGCTTGAACAAGCAATTTATCAAAACTTAAAAACCCTAACATAGTTAAGGTTAAAATTAGTATGGAAAATATACTAAGGATTTTTTTCATAAATACCCCCTGTTGTTTTTAAGGAAATCGGTTTCCTAAATCTATTATATTGAATTGTGATAGCAATTGTCAAGTGTTTTGTTAAAAATATTGTAAACGTTTACCTATATTTAAAATAATCGAGATTTAATTCATGAATTTGTGAAAATATTTTCATAATTAGCAAAATATATATAGCCTTTTTAAGTGTAATGGAAACAGAAAAATAAATTAAATATATCTTCTTCAAATCGTTATTTCGACTGTAACGGGAAAATGGTCTGATAAATAATTCTCTGTATTTTTTTGATCCAATATTTTGGAGTGAATCGATTTTAAATGCTTTGAAACATAAATGTAATCAATGGGTTCTCCCTTGGTAATTCCAGTAAACCCATGAAAAGTATTGCAAAGTAATTGTTCGCCAAGATAAATGCTTTTAAATTCGTTTTCATGCAATAATTGATGAATGCTTGCAGAAGGAATGGCATTAAAATCTCCCATAATAACTTGTGGATAAATTGTCTTTTGTTTTAAATAATCAAGAATTACTTTCATTTGCATACACTGAATTTCTTCACTTTGATAATCAAGATGAGTATTAACTACACTTATGAATTTATCTTCGTTTGTTTTGAATAACCCATATGTGGCAATTCTAATGTAGAAACTCGTTTCAAATCTACTTTCTTTATTAGGTGAATCTGATAACCAAAAAGTTTCAGTAAAAACAAGAGTTAGCTTTAAGGTGTCGTACAAAATAGGTGTAAATTCTCCATTATTTGAGCGTGGTAGTCCAACCATCCGATATCTTGTTAATTTATCCATTAAATAATCAAGCATTTCCAGATTTGGCTCTTGAAGTCCTATAATATCGGGATGTTCCTTATTAATGAATTTGGCAACTTCATCTTTTCGATACTCCCAAGAATTCATTTTATCTACTTCAACATTAATTCTTACATTAAAAGACATAATTTTCATCTAAGTACTCCTTATTTTTTATCAATTACTAAAACAGTAAATGGATTAACCTTATAAATAGTATATCACTAATTTAAAAAAACAAGAAAAAGACAACCTCTATTTGAAAGAGGTTGTCTTTTAATATACTTGTGTAATATCTTGATTTTGTAGAACTCTTAAAGTCCCTTCTGCTAAAGCTCTCATTTCGTCTTCACCAGGATAGATAGAAATTGGAATGATAGGATGTATATAGTCTTTAAGATAGTTAATAAAGATTTGATTGTTAGCTAACCCGCCAGTTATAACGACTCCATCAATTTTTCCTGAGGCAACGAAATATAAACTACCAATTTCCTTTACAACTCTATAAGCCATTGCTTTAAAATAGAACTCAGCTTCTTCATCTCCAGCTTTAATTCGCTTATCTATTTCAAGGCCATTAGAAGTTCCTAAATAAGAAACCAATCCTCCATTACCTACAAGCATTTTTTTTACTTGTTCTTTCGAATAAATTCCAGAAAAACAAATATCTACTAAAGGAAAACTTGGAAGGGTTCCTGCACGTTCAGAAGAAAAAGGACCATCTCCACCTAACGCATTATTTACATCTACCACTTTACCTTTTTTATGGAGTCCAACACTAATTCCTCCACCTAAATGGCAAACAATTAAGTTTAAATCTGAATATTCTTTTCCAAGAAATTTTGCATGTTTTCTCGCGATAGCTCTTTGATTTAACACGTGAAACACACTGGTTCTTTCAATGCCTTTTAATCCAGAAACTCGAGCTAAATCATCAATTTCATCTACACAGACTGGATCAACTATATAGGCGGGCTTATTTAAAGGCTTTGCAAAATCAGAAGCAATCAAGGCTCCAAGATTTGATGCGTGAGACCCGTATTTACATGTCTTTAAGTCAGAAAGCATCTCTTCAGTTATTAAGTATGCTCCACCATGTTTCAAAGGTTTAAGCATTCCTCCTCTTCCAACAAACACATCGATGTTCTCAGGTGCATATCGGCATTCTGTTAAAAAATTGGTAATGATTTGCTTTCTAAAATTGAGTTGATCAATAATCGTTGGAAATTTTTTCAACTCATGAACATCATGTTTTAGATTTGATTCTTGAATTAATTTATCGTTAATAAAGATTGCTACTTTTGTTGAAGTAGATCCTGGGTTAATGACTAATTGCAAGTAATCCATCTTGATTCACCACCGCCAATAAGATTGAGTTTAGTTTTGAAATTCTTGAATCTGCTCGACTTGTAAGTATAATGGGAACTTTTGCTCCAATGATAATTCCTGCAGAATCCCCAGAAGCTAAAAACACAGAAGTTTTATAAAAAATATTTCCACCATCTAAATTAGGAAAAACTAAAATATCAGCTACACCTGCAACATCACTAACAATGCCTTTGTGATGAACAGATTCCATTGATACAAGATTATCAATCGCAAATGGACCATCAATTAAGAATCCTTTGTTAGCATCTTTATTAAAGTAGTCTACTACTTCCTTGGCATCAAGGGTAGATTTAATTTTTGGATTCACTTTTTCTACTGCAGAAACCATTCCAACTTTTGGACAATGATACCCTAATCTTTTAGCTAAAAAGACAGCATTTTGAACCAACATAATTTTTTCTTCTACATTCGGTTCAATATTCATAGCTCCATCAGTTGCAAACAAAACTCGATCAAGAGTTGGAAAACTTACAATTCCTACATGCGATAAAAGTGTGGCTTCTCGGATTCCGTATTCTTTGTTTACGACACCTTTTAATAAAATTTTGGTATCAATAAGCCCTTTCATAATTAACTCAACTTCACCAGCGTTCACCAAATCAAGTGCTATTTTAGTAGCACTTTCAGGGTTTTGTTCTTCAATGATTTGATAAGGAGGCTCAAGAGAAAGTTCTTGAATATACTTTGAAATAATCGCAGAATCTCCAATCAAAATTGGTTCGATAATGTTTAATTTGCATGCGTCATTTACTGCATTCATTACTGCGTCATCGTGGGCAAAAACTACTGCCATTTTTTTTCTTTTTACATCTTTAATGATATGTCTTAATTCATCAAGATTTTTAAGCATAAGTTACTCCTGAGTCTTTAATATAATCTTTACCTCTTTGAATGGCTTCCATATTGATATCAACCATATGAGCTTTTTTCTCGCCTAAAAATTTATGTAATATTTTTTGAATGGTTTGATCTGAAAACAAATTAGTAAGTTCTAAATATGCCCCCATCATTACCATGTTGGCAACTTGCATTGAGCCAAGTTCAGCAGCAATATCATTAATTGGTACGCCTATGCAAACACCTTGATCTGATGAAATATGCTCTTTAACTAAAGAAGAATTGTATAAAATTAAACCATTTTCTTTGATTTTATCTTTAAATTTTTCAAGGGATGGTGCATTAAAGGCAATAACATGATTTGCTTTTTGAAACACAGGTGAATTAATCGTTTTTTTAGAGATAATGACAGAACAATTTGCAGTTCCTCCTCTTGTTTCAGGTCCATAAGAAGGAAACCAAAGTCCGTATAATTCATCATTTGTAGCACTATAGGCTAAAATTTGACCAAACATCATGACTCCTTGTCCACCAAATCCAGCTACTTTAATATTCGTAGAATCATTCATTGATTTCACCTTTATCCTTAAAGACTTTAAGTGGAAATACTGGCGTCATCGCATCTTCAACCCATTTAAGGGCATCAACAGGTTTCATTCCCCAGTTTACAGGACAAGTTGATAATACTTCAATTAATGTAAATCCTCTTTTTTCTTTTTGATAAGTAAATGCTTTTTTAATGGCTTTTTTTGCTCTTATCACTTGTTTTGGATTATACGTTGCGACTCTTTCTAGATAGGCAACTCCATCAATTTGTGAAAAGATTTCACTAATTTTTATCGGACCTCCTGTAACCTCTAGACTTCTACCAAATGGAGAAGTTGTAGTTTTTTGGCCAATTAATGTAGTCGGAGCCATTTGTCCACCTGTCATACCATAAATTGCGTTATTCACAAAAATGACTGTGATGTTTTCTCCGCGATTTGCTGCATGAATCGTTTCTGCGATACCAATAGATGCTAAGTCTCCATCTCCTTGATAAGTAAAAACGATATTATCTGGTAAAACCCGTTTGATTCCAGTTGCCTCTGCACAGGCTCTACCATGAGGAGCTTGTTGCATATCACAATTAAAAAATTGATAAGAAAATACAGAACATCCTACGCTTGCAACACCCACAGTACTTCCTAACACATCAAGTTCTTCTAATACTTCTGCTACTAATTTATGAATAATTCCATGAGTACATCCAGGACAATATGTTAATGGTTTATCTGTTAAGCCTTTTGATTTTTGATATTTGATTTCCATTATTTAACCACCTTATCCTTAAAATTTTTGATGGCTTGAACAACTTCCTCAGGTTCAGGAACCATTCCACCAACACGCCCAAAGAATCCAACTTCAAATTTACCGTTGTTGGATATTAAAACATCATCAAGCATTTGCCCCATGCTCATTTCACAGCAAAGTATGCCTTTACAATCTTCACTAATTTCTTTAAATGCTGCTTTAGGATAAGGCCATAATGAAACAGGTCGAATCATTCCTACATTAATGCCTTCTTCACTTAATAATTCTATCGCAGAACGACAAATTCTTGCCATGGTTCCATAAGCAACAATTACGTATTCTGGTTGACTCATATTAATTAGTTCAAATTTTGTTTCATTGTTTTTAATTTTTTGATACTTTTTTTGTAGCTTAAAATTATGTTGCTCTAATTCAACTGGATCTAAAAACAATGAATTCACAATGTTTCTTCCAAGATGATTTGCTGTTCCTGTTGTAATATAATCTTTTTCAGGAATAAATCTAGTTTTAACAGTTTTATCAAAATCGACAGATTCCATCATTTGACCAATTAACCCATCGACTAAAATCATAACTGGATTGCGATAATAATCAGCAATGTCAAATGATTCCTTGACTACATCTATGGTTTCTTGAATGGTTTCCGGTGCGAAAACGATAACTTGATAGTCTCCATTTCCTCCGCCTCTTGTCGCTTGATAATAATCAGCTTGTGAAGGTTGAATTCCACCAAGCCCAGGTCCTCCGCGCATTACAGAAATAATAACACATGGTAATTCAGCACCAGCAATATAAGAAATTCCTTCTTGCTTTAAAGCAATTCCGGGTGAGGAAGACGAAGTCATAACTCTAGCTCCTGCTCCTGCTGCTCCATATACCATATTAATTGCCGCAACTTCAGACTCTGCTTGTAAAAAGATTTTTCCGTTTTTTAATAAATATTTGGATAAATATTCAGAAATTTCATTTTGAGGAGTAATTGGATATCCAAAATAAGCATCGATTCCACCTTTAATTGCTGCTAAGGCAATTGCTTCATTGCCTTTCATAAGTATTTTAGCCATTATTTATTCACCTCGACTGTAATAACAGAATCGGGACACATCATTGCACAAAATGCACAACCAGTACATTTTTCTATATCATTTACTTTGATGATGTTATATCCTGCTTTATTTAAGGTTGTTTTATCTTGGTAAAGAATGTGTTGTGGACAAAATTCCACACATAACAAACATCCTTTGCATTTTTCATAATCAAATATTGTTTTTCCTTTTGGCATGTGTTCCTCCTTAGTACCATTTTTTTCTTAAATAGATTTTAATTGGTAATAGTTCTCCAATTAATAAGTTTTTACCTAAATTAATATCATCTGAAATGCATGAAAAAATTACCTTTAATCCGGTCTCTTTTACAACCTCTTTTGCAATTTGTTCACCGTATAAAATATCGTCAATAGAGGTTTCCTTTAAAAGATTTGAATTATGAATCAGGCCGGTAATTTTCCATCCACTTGCTTCTTCAATATCATGTATTAATTGAATGATTTTCTCTTTTGTACTTGTTTCTTCTCGGAATACATTAATGATGAGTAAATTATCAACCTCTTCATTGTTTGTATTATCAAATTGACGTAGAAGTTTCGCTCCTAAATCGTTACCACCTAAATCATAGATAGCACTTAATTCTTTGTTTTGAAATGGAAGAAAGACTCGTTTTGAAATGTAGGGTAAATCTGCATACATTCCATCTTTCAAATCAGACGAAATGGTTTCAATTCCAAATTCTAACAAATAGGTTTTTAATTCACGACTACGAAAATAAGGATTAATAATATCAAGATCTACTAGTACATTGAGCTTTTTTTGAATTGCTAAGTTTAGCGCTATTTCGGTTTTTCCTGAGCCATAATATCCCGTAATAAAAGTAATCCGTTTCATAGATTACCTTTTAATATAATTCGAATGAACGTTATTAATTGTTTCGATTCTATTCTTTGCAAAAAGTTTAGCAGCTGCATGTGTTGAAATGTCTTCTTTTTTGGCAATGGAATAAATATCTATCAATCTGTCATAAATTTTAGAAATGTCTCTTTTTGATCTTTCTTCATTATAGATAACAAGTTCATGGTATACGTTAATTAGTCCACCGGCATTGATAACAAAGTCAGGAGCGTATAAAATGCCTCTTTCTTTAATCATTAATCCATGTTTTTCTTCGTCTTCTAAAACGTTATTTGCTGAACCTGCAACGATTTTAGCTTTAATTTGAGGAATCGTATTATCGTTTAATTGCGCACCCATTGCACAAGGTGAAAATACATCAACATTCAATGAGAAGATTTCTTCTGGCTTAACAAATTCAACTTCTGGATGTTCTTTTTTCATTCTTGAAATATGGGATGGATTGATTTCTGTAAAGTAGATTTTTTTTGCTTTTGCTTCAAGTAAAAAATTAATTAAATAATATCCTGTTTGTCCTGTTCCTTGTACAGCAAATGTATATTTAGAGATATCATCATCTCCAAAGGTAACTTGTAAAGATGCTTTGATTCCATAAAAAACTCCTAATGCAGTGTATGGAGATGGATTTCCTGATTTTCCTTCAAGTCCTACTACGTAATCTGTTTCCATATGAACATAATCCATATCTTTTGTTGAAGTATTTACATCTTCTGCGGTAATATAGCGTCCATTTAAACTTTGAACGTATCGACCTAAAGCTCTAAAATAGGCTTCGTTTTTGACAACATTTGCATCACCGATTAAAACAGTCTTTCCTCCACCTAAATTTAATCCTGCTGCAGCTGCTTTATAAGTCATTCCTCTTGCTAAACGTAAACAATCTAAAGCTGCATCTTCTTCACATTCATAATTCCATAGCCTGGTTCCGCCTAAAGCAGGTCCTAAGGTTGTATTGTGAATACAAGTCATTCCTTTTAACCCTGTTGTTTTGTCGTAAAAATAGACGATTTGTTCGTAGCCGTGTTTCTCCATGTAATCAAACTTGTTCATTTTGTTCCTCCTTTTATATTTTGGTTTTCCATCCAGATTTGGAAAACGCTTACACCGATATTATAACACTTATGCTTTAAAAATCAAAGAAAAAAAAGCGGAGATTTTGTAATAAGAGAAAGGTTACATTGATTCTAAAATGTATCCTATTTTATTGGTTATTTTAAGATGACATACGTAATGCCATCATTGCCTTTTTTAAAGTCTGAATCCTTAATCAATATGCTTCGATACATCCGAATGATTTCATCATACCCAATTAAAGAAACCGTAGCTTCTCCAGGTATAAATGCTTTAATTTCATTTGAGTTTTGTTTCTTTTTTAATGTTCTATGAACCATGTTTTTAATGGTTCCTCCAACACCTGTAGACCCATATCCATGAATAATTTTAATCATCTTTTCTGATTTGTTCTCGCGAAGAATTCTTAATAGATTGGTTTCAGCAACTAAAGTAGTTGGCATCATTGATTTTATATCAAATGTTTTCATATAAGATTCTCCTTTTTTTCTTCATTCTCAAATTTCGATTTACATTATTTTTTGTATTTAATCCCTTCAAGTGATACTTCAAAACGACAAACAGTATCCTTTGGATCTAATGCCGATTTCAAACACTTAATTTTTAATTTTTGATCTAGTATCACTTCAAAAGGAAATTTTTCAAATCCTGCACTACAATAACACCAGTTTTTTGAAATATGAACTTCTTTTTGTTTAATGGATTCTCTAGCAAATGGACAGTGACATGCAAAATACCTTTTTTCTTCTGATGAATTGGCATTTAAATAAGACACTGTATCATAAGGAATTTTGGTCATATACAATTTATTGTCTTTTAAGATTGCTGATAGTAACTCTTGATCCTTGGCTACAAAATCTACTACTTCTTGTGTAATGTCTTGTTCAAACCATACTTTACGTTCATCACAGTGTGCTTGTAATTCTTTTACTTTTCGAAGATGTCTTTCTTTTAAATACACTTCTAGAGATGGAGCATTTTCGTATTCAATTTTCTCAGGTAATATTGCTTCTTTTGAAACATCATGGTTATTTCCTGTCAAGATTTGTTCAACTTGTTCTTGAGAAAAATCCTTTTCAAGCCTCTTTACAAATTCCTGAGTAAAAAAAGGAATTCGTTTTGGATGTGTTCCAAGTTTTGGAATAGGTAATCCTTCCATGATTTTTTCCATCAATTCTTTTCCAGATAATCTTTCGAGTCTTTTAAGAATTTGTTCGATTACATCTATTCCACCTGTATATCTTGTAAGATGAATAAATAAATCATTTCTTTTTGCGACTCTATAATATCTAAGTAAAACGATAAATGCTTCCACCGTGGAAGAGTTGTTTTCTAATAACAACGCAATGTATTGATCCAAATAATTTGAATCAATTTCATCAATGAAAAGATTTTGATGTAGTTCATCTAAAAATAATTGAAAATTCAAAATTATTTTTTCAGCAAATAGATAATCTACTTCGGGCAAATGATTTCTTTCATACAATGCTTTTAATTCATCTAACTTCATAAATTTTACCTACCTTTATATATTTTAGGATGATATATTCATCTAATTTACGAAAGAAAACACCACAAAAATGTGATGTTTAATCATCATAGAGCTTCTGAAATTGATTTCCCTTGCATATGTAGTACTAAATAATCTGGTCCCCCAGCTTTTGAATCGGTACCACTCATGTTGAAACCACCAAAAGGTTGATATCCAACGATTGCACCAGTACATTTACGGTTTAAGTATAAATTTCCTACATGAAAATCATCTCGTGCCATTTCTAAATGCATGCGATTATTTGAAAGAACAGCTCCGGTCAATCCAAATTCTGTATTATTAGCCACTTCAATTCCTTCTTCAAATGATTTTACCTTACAAACAGAAAGAACAGGTCCGAAAATTTCTTCTTGCATGATTCTTGCCATAGGGTCTAAATCAATAAAAACCGTTGGTTCAATGAACCATCCAATTTTTTGATATGTCTTTCCACCAGCTACTAATTTGCCTTCTTTTTTTCCGATTTCGATGTATTGAGATATGCTTTCAAATGCTTTTCCATCGTTGACAGGACCCATATTATTGGAATAATCGGTTGGATCTCCCATTTGAATTTTGTTTGTTATTTCAATGATTTTTTTAACAACCTCTTCATAAACATCTTGATGAATGATTGCTCTTGAACAAGCACTACACTTTTGGCCACTAAAACCAAATGCAGATTTTACAATGGCATCCGCTGCAAAATCACAGTCAACATCACTATCAACTAGTATTGCATCTTTTCCGCCCATTTCAGCGATTACCCTTTTTAACCAAATTTGTCCTTTGTTCACTTTAGCTGCATTTTCGTAGATTGATTGTCCTACTTCTTTTGATCCAGTAAAAGAGATAAATCTAGTCTTGGGATGTTTGACAAGATAATCTCCAATTTCAGAACCTCTTCCTGGAAGAAAATTGAGTACACCCTCTGGCAAGCCAGCTTCAATTAATACTTCTTGAAATTTATAACCAATGACTTGAGTAGTCATGGCTGGTTTTAAGATAACACAGTTTCCACTGACAATGGCAGCTGATGTCATACCCGTTAGAATTGCAAGTGGAAAATTCCAAGGAGTTATAATTGCTCCAACACCTAGTGGAATATACTTGTATTCGTTTCTTTCAATGTTTCTTCTGCTTAAAACGACATCATCAATTCGATCCATTGATAACATTTGTCTTCCATAATATTCTAAAAAATCAATGGCTTCTGCAGTATCAGCATCTGCTTCTGGCCAGGGTTTTCCTGCTTCAAGGGTCATAAGAGCACTAAACTCAAATTTTCTTCTACGTAAAATAGCTGCTGCTTTAAATAAAACATCGCTTCTGATTTTAGGAGATACTTTTTTCCAGATTTCAAAAGCATTTAATGCTGCCTTCATTGCTTCATCGGCTTCTTTCACTCCTGCTTGACAAATTTGCCCAATCACTTGCAAATGATTGGCAGGGTTTAAAGAAGTATACGTTACTTTAGTGAAAACTTTTTCTCCTCCAATGATTAAAGGATATGTCTTACCTAAATAACTTTCAACTAATTTTAGAGCCTCCTTGTATTTTTCAATTACAAGTGGATTTGAAAAATCTGTTAAAGGTTCTGTTACATAATCATACATTGCCAAATGAATCATCCCTTTCTTTATACCACTGATTGTTCGTAATCAGTTGGATTATTTAATGCAAATCGGTTAATGCTTAAATCAGTTACATCTAACGTTGTTTTTTGTTTTAGTATAATTTCAGATAGTAGTATTCCTGTCATAGGAGCAAACATAAACCCATGTCCTGAAAATCCACATGCCATATAAAATCCTTCTAATTGGGGTGTATCACTTATGATTGGTTGCCTATCAGGAGAAATATTATACGATCCTCCCCATTGTCTAATCACTCTTAAATCTCCGATAATGGGCAATATATGACATACTGTTTTTGCCATTTCATCTAAAAATTGCCATGAAGAACTCGTGTTATGTCCTTTTGGTTCAAAAGGATTTGATCTTCCCATGATGAAACTTCCATGTGGTACTTGTTGACAATAGATATTTTTAGAAAAGCTCATCACCATTGGTCCTTGAATTCTCTCAATCGGTTCTGTCACAAGTATTTCATGATTCTCAGAATAAACAGGAATATCAATTTTAACCATATCTCCTATTTCTTTAGCATATCCACCTGCAGCGTTACATACTTTTGATGTTTCAATTTCTCGTTTATCAGTGACAACTTTAGTGATTTTATTGTCAATTACAATGATTTCTTTTACTTGTTCAAAAAAGAAAAATGTTACTCCAAGTTTCTTGGCAGCTTGAAAATAAGCATCTGTCATTTTAAAAGGATTTAAATGACCATCTGTTTTGCAAAACGTGGCACTAATAAAAGCTTCTGTATTTAAATGAGGAACTATCTTTAGCGCTTCTTCTTTTGACACTTTTACTGAAGGAATGCCAACACGTTGTTGTAAAGTTACATTTTCAGTAAATTGTAAGTCTTCTTCTTTGGTGCTAGCAAGAATTAAGTAACCTTCTTGTTTAAACTCGATATCTTTATCATATTCTAAAATTTCTTTTGCATTTTCAAAAAACTCAATGCTTTTTTTTGCTAAAATACAATTTGCTTTGGTTCCCCATTGTTGTCGAACTCCTGCCCCACATCTCCCTGTTGAACCCATTGTTAAATATCCTTGGTCAATTACAATGATATCTTTTACACCTTTGGCTGCTAAATTATAAGCAATGCTAACTCCGCTGATTCCAGCGCCAATAATAACAATTTCAGCTTTCATTTTTAAGAGCCTCCACAATTGATTTTAGTTTAACTCCCGTTGTAAGAGGTCTTGTTTTTTGAGTAAATACTTCTTGTGGTGCTTTATGCAAAAATTTAGCAATTTCTCGTTGAATGATTTCACCGCAAGTTTGACCTTGACAAGGACCCATTCCAATTCGTAATTGTCTTTTTAAATCTTCAAATGTTGTATAACCTTCCTGTAATAATGTTTGAATTTCATCTAAAGTGACGTCTTCACATCGGCACATTATAATATCTTTAGTTTTCATTTGGACACCTTATCGTAACAAATTCATATAGATTCTTCTTTTCAACACTTACTGTAACTAAAGCTGTTTTATCTTGTTTTGAAGTAAGGATCACACTTAAGATTAACGCATCTCCTATTACTTGACCAGCCCGATTTAATGCATGCCAGATTTGGCCTTTTTTAGGAATAGGTAGAAATTCGTAAGGTATTTTAAATTGCAAGGAATCTTTTAGAATTTGAACAACCATTATGGCAAGTCCAGGACAACTCGAGATGCAAATTCCACAACCAGTACATAATTTTTCATTTAAAACAGGTTGTAGATTAATGTCTTTTCCAATGGTTATCGCATGGAAAGGACAACTCGTCTCACAAGGATTACAAGGAATATCTTGATAACATTCTAAAAGAGCTTTCGGCTTTAAAAGTGCGCTTTGACTTGGAAACTTAGAAAGGAGATCTTCTTTTGTTGGAATGCCTGTTTTAGTAAGCATGATTATTCTCCTCTAGTTTAATTAGTCCTATCCTGGTTTTTTTACCAAAGAGGCCACTACGCAAATTATCTAATTGAAGATGCAAATCTTCATATAAACTGTGAAACAATGGATGAATATATCCTAGTTGTTTTGAAACAATTAATCCAGTTAAAGCTCCTTCAACAATAGCACTACTTGCTTCTTCAACTCCAGTAACGTCTCCACAAACAAACACATTTTTCATGCTTGTTTCATGATCTTTATTGATACGAGGAACAAGTCCTCCTAATTCAGGTACAAATTTCATTTTTATGTCTGCCATAGATAACAGTTGATGAAGTGGTGATAATCCAACAGAAATACATAATGCATCACATGTGATTTCTGAAGTAGTATTAGGAATTTCCTCCCATGAATCATTTAATTTTGTCGTTATGATTTTTTCCAAGCATTGATTTCCTTCTGCTCTTTTGATAGTCGTTTGACAAAAAATAGGAACCCCTAAACGTTTTAGTTTAGATGCATGGACTAAATACCCTCCAATCGATGGAGAAGCTTCAAGTAAAGCTTTGACTTTCACACCAGCTTGAATCAATTGATAGGACACGATTAACCCAATATTTCCGCTTCCAACCATTACGATTTCTTTACCAGGTAAAACGCCATTTAAATTCATTAAAGTTTGAACAGCTCCTGCCCCATAAATTCCAGGCAAATCATTATTTTCAAACGCTAAGACTTTTTCAGATGCTCCTGTTGCAATGATGATAGATTTGGCATGATATTTCTTATAAATATCATTATGGATTGTTGTTACAACATAATCTTTATAAAGTCCAACAACTGTCGTATTTAGTAAAACTTCTAATTGATTTGGATACTGATTAATAGCCACAATTAGTTTTTTCGCAATATCCAATCCTCTTGTTTTAGCAAATTGTTTTTCAGATCCAAAAAACTTATGCGTTTGTTTTTCAAGTTGACCACCAAGCGAAAAATTTCTTTCAATAATAAGCACTTTACACCCAGCTTCAAGAGCGGTTTTTGCGGCAGATAATCCTGCTGGTCCTCCGCCAATGACAATCAAATCTTTTTCAATCATTTTAAGGCACCAAGCCCTTCTTGACTTTCAACAATCATGCCTTCTTCTAATAACGTAATACACGTCTTAACGTTTGGAACATTATTGACTCTCATAAAGCAAGATCCGCAATTTCCAATGGCGCAGTAAAAGCCTCTAGGTCTTAGTTCTTTTATACTTTTACTAAGCACTTTAATTCCTAATGCATGTAATGCGGAAGCAATCGTATCGCCTTCAAAACCAAATATACTTTTACCGTTAAAAAGAAAAGAAATTTGTTTTTTAGGCGAAAAATCTAAAATTGGATGTTTTTCAATCCTCATGTTCTCACCACTTTCACAACTACTATAATAACATAAAGCGCTTTCATAGAAAAGACCTATTTTTCGAAAAATAAAAAGGACCGAAGTCCTTTATGTTTGTGTAAAATTAAATTCAAATAATAAAGAGGATTCTCAAGACAAATGCTTATCAATCCTTTATACAATGAACTCTCGTTTTTTAAATAATGTATAAGAAACGACAAGCCCAACGATTGTTAATCCGACAAAAACCACAAAACTAATCCATTCAAACGAGAAGTCGTTTTTCAAAATCTCTATGGGATTCGAAAAAGTAAAAGGCGTAATATATTGTAGCTTCTTTAACCATTCATTGTTGGTCATAAATGAAATGACTGAAATGATGTAAAACGGAAATGGGATGGCAATGGCTATCATATTTTTGGAACTTGATTTTAAGAAACAAGCTAAGACAAAACCAAGATAACCTATTATTAAAAACATAACTGTATTTAAAACTGAAAAGATTACAAATAGTCCAACATCAATGGATTCTTTTACCGTTATAAATCCAATTACACAAAATAAAGTGTTAATAAGAGAGAAAACTACGATATTAAACGTAATTTTAATCAATTTCGTAAAGTAAAATGTGCTTCTTGGATAAGGAAGTGAATAGAGACTTTCAACTGTTTTTTCTTTTTCATCTTTGTAAATCGCATTAAAGCCTTCTAGCACCGCAAACAAAGCTCCAAATATTTGAAGCATCATAGCACCTTCTGTTGCAAAATACTCCATAATGGTATCTGGCAGACCACCAAAACTATTCATTATATCGTAAAATTCCTCTGGAATTGCAGCATACATATCTTTTACCATTGGAAATAGAATAATGACCAAATACATCGTTATCGCTAAACTAAAAGACCAAACTAAAAGACCTTTTAAACTTCGCTTAATTTCTAAACCAAAAAGAGTTTTGTTAAAAAATTTCATTTATTCCAACTCCTTCTTGTAGTATTTTAATACAATTTCTTCTAAGGAAGCATCGCGAATGGTAATATTTTGAAAAGACTGAAGACCAACACTTTGAATCAACGTATTGATGTTACCTTCGTAATCGTAAAAAGCTTCATTATCAATTGTTTTGGTTAAAATCAATCCAGGAATGTTTTGATCTAACATTGGAGGAGATAAAATTATCTTTTTATGTTCTTTTATATTGATTTCACTCATTTTGAAAATAAAACTAACAACACCATCACGAATCAAAGCGACTCTATCACAAACTTTTTCAACTTCACTTAATACATGACTGGATAAAAAAACGGTAACTCCTTTTTTCTTTTCTTCAAGTAAAAAGTTAAGAAATGTTTGTTGCATGAGTGGATCAAGGCCTGTAGTTGGTTCATCTAAAATAAGTAATTTAGGTTCGTGTAGTAATGCAACTACTATTCCTAATTTCTTTTTATTTCCAAAAGAGAGTTGACTTACTATTTTATTAATATCTAAATCAAATAAATCGATTAATTCAAGCATTTTTGAATCTGAAACTTTTCTCATGTTTTTATAGAAGGTTAATACTTCCATTACCTTCATTTCTGGAAAGAAAAAAGCTTCACTTGGAAGATAACCAATATCATCATTTATTTGCCAAGATTCTTCATTTATTTCTTCTCCAAAAATACTTGCATATCCTTTTGATTTTTGAATTAAGCCAAGTAATACGCGAATCAAGGTAGTTTTCCCAGCTCCATTAGGCCCCACAAAACCAAAGATTTCCCCTTCTTGTACTTCAAATGTAGCTTCTTCTAATCCTCGAGAAGTTCCATAGTATTTATTTAGCTCTTTGATTTCAATTACATTCATGTTATCCCTCAGTTCCTTTAAAATTTTACTTATAGTATAAAAATAGACATTTCTTATTTTACCATGATATAAAAAATTAATAAAGACTATTTAACTTCAATCCAATATCTTAAAACTACATTTTTGTTTTCTTCTATAAACTCATTCTCAAAAAGACCCCCACATCTTTCAATTGTTTTTTTGGAAGGCAAATTATCTTTATTGCAAATAAGTAGTGCTTTGTCAATCCCTCTATTTTTCGCTTCAAGAAGTGCTAAATTTAACATGATTTTAGCATAACCTAATCTTCGTTTTGATGGTTTAATCCCGTATCCTATATGCCCTCCTATATTGGTTAGCAACTCATTTAATTGATGCCTGATGTTTACAACACCATAAATTTCTTCCTCTTCGTCAACAAAAACAAACGTTGAAGACGGCATATATCCTATTTTTACCGTTTCTATGTTTTCTTGTTTTTCTAAAAGTTCTAAATACGTTTCAAAAGGCAACCCAAACATTCTAGAAGTAAATGGAGACATTTTTTCGTCTTTCCAGTCTTTGACATACTCTAGATATTTCTCTTTATGTTGCTCATTTAATTTAATTAATTTAAATGATTTCATACGTTTTTTTCCACGCCCTTTCTAAAAGTTTAATTGCACTGATAAAGTCATTTTCAAGAAAATTAGAGTAACCCATGACAATTGCTGGAAATTCCGGTCGATTGGTTTTACAATTAAAATATTCTTTTAATCCATAAATACGAATTTTTTCTTTTTTCGCACGTTCAATAAGCCATTCTTCCGATACATTATTGGGAAATTCCAGTAAAAAATGAAGGCCTGCTTCTTCTCCAATTACTTTGCAAACTGGCCCAAATTTACTATGTTTAATCAATTCAATAAAAGTATTTCTTTTTTCTTTGTAAATTCCTTTCATTTTATTTAAATGTCGCTCAAATAACCCTTTTTCAATAAAACGACTTAAGATAAGTTGATTCAAAACTGGCACTGTATTTGAAATGAATTTAAACTTTGTGTTGTACTCATGCAATAAGGATTCTGGCAAGACCATAAAACTAATTCGTAATGTTGGAGCTATGCTCTTTGAAAACGAGTTTAAATAAATCACTTTCCCATTATAATCTAACCCTTGCATCGCAGGAATTGGATTTCCTGAGAAACGAAATTCACTATCATAATCATCTTCAATAATATATCGGTTGTCTTTTTCTTGAGCCCATTTTAAAAGCGCAATTCTTCTTGCAATGGGAATGACTTTTCCAGAAGGAAATTGATGACTTGGTGACACGTGAATAATGTTAGCTTTTGTTTGTTTTAGTAATTCCAAACTAAATCCTTGTTCATCTAGAAAAATATAATTTGTTTTCGCTCCATATGCTTGATATAACTTTTGAATTTTTGTGTAACCAGGATCTTCTAGTGCATATTCACTTTCTTTTCCTAAAATTAAAATCAAAAGTCCAATCAGAAATTCTGAACCTGCTCCTACAATTATCCGATCAGGCGTTGTTTTGATTCCTCTAAATTGATACAAATAGGAAGCAATTTGTTCTCTTAAAGGCTTCACTCCTTGAGAATCCATTTGATTTATTAAATCAATTTGAGTTTCTAATACAACTTCTTTTTCAAGTTTCACCCAAGAATTATAAGGTGAATTTCTTGAATCAACTACATTCGTTTTAAAATCATAAAGATATATTTCCTTTTTTGGCTTTTGTGAGGTTGTTTCCTCTTTAGGTTGGCTATGATCATCAAAAAAATGATGCACAGATGGTTCTACATAAAATCCGCTTTTTGGGATGGAACGCAAATATCCTTCAGCGAGTAATTGTTGATAAGCAGACTCAACAGTCACTTGACTAATTTTTAAATGCGTTGCTAGTTTCCTTTTAGAAGGCATTTTTTCATTGGCAAACAATTCATTTAAATGAATTAGTTTTTTGATATAACGGTACAGCTGTTCATACATCGGAATTTTTGATTCTCTGTTAAAAAAGATTGTTATCATATTTTCTCCAAACTGACCTTATTAAAATAATGCAAACTGAGTATTTACTTAATATCAGTTTCATCTATAATATAATCAATTAATGACAAATTGTCAATATCAAAGGAGAAAGAATTATGGATAATAAACGTTATGAACTAAACAAAGAACTTGCTCAAATGTTAAAAGGCGGAGTAATTATGGACGTTACTTCAGCACAACAAGCTAAAATTGCTGAAGAAGCTGGAGCTTGTGCAGTTATGGCTTTAGAAAGAATCCCAGCAGATATCCGAAAAGTTGGAGGAGTATCTAGAATGAGTGATCCAAAACTCATTAAAGAAATTCAAGCTGCTGTGTCCATTCCTGTCATGGCAAAAGTTCGAATTGGACATTTTGTTGAAGCGGAAATTCTGGAAGCCCTTGAAATTGATTACATCGATGAATCCGAAGTGTTATCTCCTGCAGATGATATTTATCATATTGATAAAACGAATTTCAATGTTCCATTTGTTTGTGGAGCGAAGAATTTAGGAGAGGCTTTAAGACGAATTGATGAAGGGGCTTCTATGATTCGTACAAAAGGCGAACCTGGAACCGGTGATATCATTCAAGCAGTAAGACATATGCGTTTAATTCAAAGTGAAATGAGAAGAATTTCTTCTTTAAGAGAAGACGAATTATTTAATGCCGCAAAAGAATTACAAGTTCCTATTCACTTA
Organism: Bacillota bacterium; assembly: GCA_018818595.1. NCBI lineage: Bacteria > Bacillati > Bacillota > Bacillota bacterium. The sequence goes on along the minus strand of JAHIRM010000049.1, from coordinate 17,533 downwards.
TTAAAATATGTTCATGAATTCGGAAAACTTCCTGTTGTAAACTTTGCTGCAGGCGGAATTGCAACTCCTGCTGATGCTGCTTTAATGATGAAACTAGGTGCTGAAGGTGTCTTTGTGGGATCAGGAATCTTTAAATCTGGAAATCCTGCCAAAAGAGCACGTGCTATCGTTCAAGCGGTAACCAACTTTAACGACGCTAAACTTCTTGCTTCTTTATCTGAAGACATTGGAGAAGCAATGGTTGGTATCAACGAAAGCGAAATTGCATTATTAATGGCAAACAGAGGAGAATAATGCATGAAAATCGGAATACTTGCTGTTCAAGGAGCATTTAAAGAACACGCTGACACACTTGACAAACTTAACATATCTCATTTTGAAATTAGACAACGAAAAGATTTAGACACAAAAATGGATGGTTTAATTTTACCGGGTGGCGAAAGCACCGTTATGAAAAAATTGATAACTGATTTACAACTTTTTGATAAACTTTTTGATTTGATTCAAGCTGGATTGCCTGTATTTGGCACTTGTGCAGGCTTATTATTACTAGCAAATGAAATCTCAAATGATGAAAGAACTGTATTTAAAACAATGCATGTCACGGTAAAACGAAATGCATTTGGAAGACAACTTGGCAGTTTTAAAGCGTTTGATCTATTTGAAGGCAAAACCATTCCAATGATTTTCATTAGAGCGCCATACATTGAGTCAGTTTCACCAGATGTAACGATATTATCTACCGTTAATGGATTAATTGTTGCTGCAAGACAAAACAATCAATTAGCAACAGCTTTTCATCCTGAATTAACTGATGATACAACAATTCACGAATATTTTATAACAATGTGTAAAAACGCTTCTTTAAATTAGCAAATAATAAAAACACCATTTTGAAAGCAATGAATTGCTTCTAGTGGTGTTTTTATTTCTATAGGATATATAATTTTTAAGTTAATTTTTTTAGTTCTTTACTCCTAAAAGCAATCAATGTAATAATTACCATTCCAGCAATCATCATTGCTAAAGGATAATAAATGCTGTAATTATCTATAAAGAATCCTGCAAGCAATGCCGTAATTGGAAATAATATTCCACCTATACAATCAATTAGCATACTAACTTTTCCTATTTTATCTGGTTCAATATACTTTTGCATCGATGCTTGAAGCGGGGCATTGACAATAGCATTAATAGATCCTGCCATAAAATTAATCAATATAAAACCTATAATAAACATATTAATGGTAATAATTTCCACATCAAAAGAACGAATTATCATATAATATAAAAAAGCTAATAAAATGAATAAACTGCCTCCGATTCGAAACAATTGATATATCTTGAATTTGCTTGCAATTATACTAATTACAATGCTTAAGATGATAATTCCAATGCTTTCAGCAAATTCTGATAATGCAAGCAGATATTCAGGAGCTATTACTCCATCAAACGTAAAATACTCTTTAATCATATATGGGACTCCCACACTAAACCATGGCGCAGTAAGGGTAGTACTTACTAAAACTATTAAAGTTATCATAAGTATTGGTTTTCCTTCATGAAAAATGTAACGAACTGCTTCTTTGATTTCAACATAGATGTGTTCAATAATTTTTCCGATTTTCGAATTAGAATTTTGAACTCTATCTTTATTTACATTATTATTTTCTGCTAAAATTATTCGATCTAAATTTTTAGGAGTATCGTATTTAATGAACATTTCTGAAATTGCAGACAAGATAAAACTAATTCCATTAATGACCATTAAAAGAACAATTCCAAAATTCAAATAAAGTACTGCACCAAATAGTAACCCTGCAATAGTTTGAACGCTTCTTGTTATTTGCATAATAGAACTTGCAGACACTAATTCATTTTTTTCAACTAATTGAGGAATCAAAGCGGTAGTAGCTGGTGCAAAAAAGGCGCTTTGAATTGCAATAAAGAATAACGCTGAATAAATAACAACTAAAATCATTGATGTGTTATTTGTTTTCATAAAATAGGAAACAAGTAATCCAACAGATATATAGATGATTCCTCGACCAAAATCGGTAAGATAAAGTACTTTGACTTTCTTTTTCCATTTATCCGTGAAAGTTGCTGCAATGGGTCCACATAGGAAAACAATGAAGGACCAAATTCCAATGTAGGTTGCAGTCACGGTTGCTTTCCCTGTCAGGTCAAGCAAAAACAATGCAATTCCAAACCCATATATTCGACTACCGATTCCACTAACTAAATTTCCGAAAAATAATAGCAAAAAGTTTTTGTCTTTAATATAATTGTACTTTAACATTATTTACACCATCTTTCATCCGTTTTTTATTAACAATGTCAATTACAATATTAATTATATTAATTTATGTTGATAATTGCAAGTGTTATTTTATTTTTTTAATAAAATATTAAAAAATATTAAAATCCATATCGAATTTTATTGATTTTGTTAATAAATATATTGTAATTTTAAATTTTACAATAAAAAATGACATACATTTTCAGTATGTCATGATTCATTAAATGCTTTCAAAAGCGCTAAATACTATTTGTTTTGAAGAGTAATGTAACGATGATTATTTGTATATATCATTTTAAGCCCATTTTTTTTTGCTATAAATTCGATTGTTTTCGTTGTATAAAATGATATATGACTATGATCTCTTATATAATACCAATCAATAAATTTATCTTCATCATTTGGATGAAATAAGGTCATAATTGAAAGAATGCCATCTTTAGCTAAGAGTGATTTAAATAAAGCAAAATAAATTAACGGATTTTGTAAATGTTCAATGACTTCAGTTGAGGTAATTACATCGTATTTTTGGGTTTCATACACTTTTAATGGTGAAAAAAACAGATCATATATTTCAACTTCAAAATCATAGTCTTCTTTTAATATATGAGCTAATACTGGTGTAGGACCACTTCCAAAATCTAACACCTTTTTACCATTTGCAAACGGTAATACGGAATGGTTAACAAATTCTTTTAAGAAAGTTACATATCCTAAATTTTCCAAACTGTTGTTGTGAAAATTATAGATTTTTAATTCCTGTGCTTCAGATATTAAATTATCTTCGTCTTTAGAAATAAATTCACAATTTTTGCAATAATAATAATTACCTTTTAAAATCGGATGATATATCTCTATTGTTGCACATTGACAAATTTTACAAACTTCATTCATTTTATATCATCCTTTTTTATATTAAACATTTACTCTATTATATCATGTTATTCTATATAAAAACTTAAAAAGAAAAAGCCACTATATTTAATAAATAGTGGCTTAATTCGTTTATTTAGCTTCTTTCTTTACTACTTCTATTTTAGGTTCTTCAACTTTCACTTCGACTTTTGTTTCGGTTTTAAGTTCTTCTCCTAGATATTTAGGTAATTCCATTCCTGCCATATTAAACAATTCTTTCATAGGTGGAATAGATTTCATTAAGGATGAAAGAAAGTTTGCGGTTGAGGTAGTTCCATCTTTAGAAGATCCACTGTCCCAAACGGTAACTTTATCAATCTTAAGATTTTTAATAGCTTCAACTTGAATAGCAACTAAAGTTTCTAGTTTATCAGCAATTAACATTTTAATAGCTTCATCAGGTTTTCCGCCTGCAGCCTTCACTAAAAGCATAAATCCTTCGGATTGTTTTGACAGAACTTCAAAAGTACCTCTTGCTTCAGCTTCCATTTTCGAAAAGTTACCATCTGCTTCACCTTTTGCTCTTCTTCTTGATTGCTCTGCAGTGGCTTCGGCTTCAATAACTAATTTTTCCTTCTCAATTTCAGTTCGAACCAAAACATCTGCTTCAAGAGTAGCTTTTTCACGGGTAGCACGAGCTAATTCAGCACTTTGTTCTGCAACATAAGCATCTTCTAAAGCTTTCGCTGCGGCGATTTTTTCTGCGGTTTGAGCTCTTCTTAATGATTCTGCTTCTATTTCTCTTCGGGTAGCATTGGATTGAGAAATTTTTCCAAGAGAATCATTTTCACCTGCAATAGCAGTTGAGTTAGCACTAGCAACTTGAATTCTTTGGTCTCTTACAGCGTTGGCCTCACCAATTGAACCATCTCTGTTTTTTTCTGCAACTGATTTTTTTGCATCATTAATTGCTTTAGCAGCTGCTTCTTTTCCTAAAGCTTCGATGTATCCAGATTCATCATTAATATCGGTTACGTTAACGTTAATAAGTCTTAATCCAATTTTTTTAAGTTCTGTTTCTACGTTATCAGAAACAGCTTCTAAGAATTTGTCTCGATTTGTATTGATTTCTTCAATATCCATCGTTGCAATAATTAAACGAAGTTGTCCGAAAATAATGTCTTTTGCTAATTCTTGAACTTCAGGTAATTGAAGACCTAATAATCTTTCAGCAGCATTTTGCATAATTCCAGGTTCTGTTGAAATACCTACTGTAAATCTAGATGGTACATCAATTCTAATATTTTGTCTTGAAAGTGCACTTTTTAAATCCACACTAATTGAAATTGGTGTTAAATCTAAAAATTGATATGCTTGAATAAATGGATAGATAAATCTTGCTCCACCATGAATACAAGTTGCGGATTTATTCGTCCCATCTAAATTATTTCCTACTTTTCCATAAACAACCATAATTTTATCAGATGGGCATTTTTTAATTCTTGATACAATAAAAATTAATACTGTAAATACCAGGACAATAATGGTAATAATTAATCCTACGACTTCAATTTTTAAAAAAGTATTAAACATAATAATCTCCTTCTATATTTTTTTTACGACTACTGTCGTTTCGTTTTCCAATCCTGTTATTTCAACACTGGTTCCAGGCATTAAATCTATTTGTTCTAACGTCACTGCTTCAACTTCAACAAATCGTTCTTGAAAAGTTAAAGTGACTTTCCCTTTTCCTGTTTTATTGTTTGGAACTCTAATATAAACAGTTCCGTTTTTTCCAATAGCATTTTCATAATTTAAATTGCCCTCAGATTCCAAATTCATCGCTGCTTTAAAAGCCAAAGCTAAAAGGTAGGCGGCTAATGCTCCACAAGCCATTCCTATTAATAAAGAAAGAATTGGAATTAAATAATTTGAAGCTATAAATGAAACCCAAGCACCAATACTTAAAAACGCTAATACTCCTCTTAATGTTAATACTTTTAATCCGCTAAATCCAGATAAAGGTTCATCATTAAAAGAATCCATACTTCCATCTATATCTCCTCCATCTATGTCAACAGAGCCATCAAATTCTGTATCACTTATACCAAGTAACATTAAAATCATGAAAATAATCATAATAACTGTTGCTGGAACAGCAATCACAAACATCACTTGTTGAAAAACTGTTAACCCTTCCCACCAAATTGTCATCTCGATTTCTTGCCTCCCTTTACTTCATTTATTATAACATTGTACCATTTTTTTAACGAATTAACAATATAAGTTTTATTTAAAAATGGATATTCCATTCATAAATGGCACTAATACATCAGGTATTTTTACAGAGCCATCCGGTAATTGAAATTGTTCAACAATCGCAGGGATTAATCTACTTGTCGCAAGACCTGATGCATTTAATGTATGGCAGTATGCATTCTTTTTGGTAAAAGCATCTTTATAACGAATCATACCTCTTCTAGCTTGAAAATCTCTTGCATTGCTAACAGAGGATACTTCTTTATAGATTTCTAAAGAAGGAAGCCATACTTCGATATCATATGTCCTTGCCATTGCAAAAGCAAGGTCTCCTGCTGCAAGTTTACTTACTCTATAGTGAAGTCCTAATTGTTTCATTAAATTTTCGGCTTTTGCAAGAAGTTCTACAAATGCACTATCGCTTTGATCTGGTTTTGTAATTTGTACCATTTCAACTTTGTTAAATTGATATCCTCTAATGGTGCCTCTTTCTTCCGTTCTATAACTTCCTGCCTCTTGGCGATAGCAAGGACTATATGCAAAATATTTTTTAGGCAATTCTATCTCTTTTAAAATTTCGTTTCGATGCAAATTAATTAAAGCTGTTTCAGCCGTTGGAAGCAAAAACTTTTTAGGTTGCTGTCCTTCCATCCAAAATACATCTTGATTAAATTTAGGAAACTGTCCTGCGGCAAATCCACTTTCTTGATTTAGTATATGAGGTGGCAATATAAATTCGTAACAATCCTTTAAATGTTCAGAAATAAAAAAGTTCAGCAATGCCCATTCAAGAATAGCACCATTTCCTCTATAAATCCAAGTTCCTTTACCAGAAATTTTAGCGGCTCTTTCGTAGTCAATCAAATGAAGAGACTCGCAAAGAAAAACATGATCTTTGATAGGAAAGTGAAAAACTGGTTTCTCAAGATAAGAATAAAGCACTTCATTTAATTCTTGTCCTCCGCCAACAAGATCTTCATCAGGAATATTCGGCAAATTCGAGACAAAGAAATCAATGTCATTTTCAATTTGACGCAATTTTCTTTCATCTAAATCAATCAAAGATGATAATTCATTTACAACGATAAAAAGAGATTTTGGATTATCTTTTTTTTCTTTATTTCAAATATTTGATCAGATATTTGATTTTTTTTTGCTTTTTGTTCTTCCATTTTAAAAATCAAACTATTTCTTTCTTTTATCCAGTGTAAAAATTCAGTAAAATCTACTTCAATTCCCTTTTTTAAAAGTAATTGTCTAAATTTTTCAGGATTTTCTCTCATTGCAATTTTATCTAACATTATATTTCTCCTTATTCTAAAAAAAATAACCCTTCACTTTACAGTAAAGGGCGAAATTAATCGTGGTACCACCTTTGTTCTAGATAACTAGCACTCAGATTCTTTAACGCAGAATTACGGATGGGATTGGCATCACTTCAGAGGTAGATAAGTAAATTATTTTGACTGATTTTCACCCGTGCATCAGCTCTCTAATACAAAATATAAATACTTTAATCTCTTTCATCGTTTTGAAGCATTATATTACTAATAAATCATCTTGTCAATAAGATTCAAAATAAATCAAATCGTTTAAATGTGTTTAATCAGTTCAATTTTAAAAGAATCTATGAAAATGGTAAATACTTTTTGAACATCTACCTTACTATTTAATTCTAACGCTAAAGACGTTGCATTAAAAGCAGGAAATGTAGTTTGATTGATATTGAATCCAACCCCTATAATAATATATTCTCTATAAGTATCAACGTATTTTGTTTCAATTAAAACACCAGCAATTTTATTTGAATTTACAAAAATATCGTTTGGCGCTTTATACCAAGCTTTAATTCCAAAATGAGAAAGTGTATTCAAAATCGTATCAACAATTACTTGATTACAAACTTCTGATGAAATATCATCTTTAAGTAAAATAGAACACAATAAATTCTGAAAAGGTTCCGAAATCCAAGTGTGTTCAAATTGACCTTTTCCGTCAGTTTGAAAATCTGCCAAAACGATTGTATGATTATTTAAATCTTTATAATTTTCTTTTAAATAAGTGTTTGTTGAAGAAATCGATTCAAAGCGAAGAATCGTTGGATGAAATTCTTTAAGTTTCATTTGGCAAGAGCAAAAGAAAACTCTGCTTCGCAGGCGATTTCATCGTTTACCGTTGCGATTCCTTTACCAATTCCAAACTTGTTTTTAAAACGTGAAATTGCAACAGATAACTTTAAAATATCTCCAGGAATGACTTTTCTTCTAAATTTAACTTGTTTTAATCCCGCAAGATAAACAATTTGATCCTTATATTCTGGAACTGATAATAGAGTTACTGCTCCTACTTGGGCTAATGCTTCAATGATTAAAACCCCAGGCATAATATGTTCACTTGGAAAATGTCCTAAAAAGTGAAGTTCATTTGCGCTTACGTTTTTTTCTCCAATTGCTGATACTCCTGGAAACAATTCTATGATTCGATCGACCATAAGAAAAGGAAAACGATGAGGAATAATTTCTTGAATTTGATTACTTGTCAACATGATTTGAATCCTCCCATTTTTTAAATATGATGGTTGCATTTTGTCCACCAAACCCTAAACTATTGCTTAAAGCATATTTAACGATGCGTTTCACTGCAACATTTGGTGTATAGTTTAAATCACACTCCGGGTCTTTTTCAACGTAATTAATGGTTGGTGGAATAATATTTTCCATGAGAGCTTTTATCGAAATGATAGCTTCAATCCCGCCAACAGCTCCAAGAGAATGACCATGCATGGATTTTGTGGCACCTATGTTAATTTCATAAGCGTGTTTTTTAAACACATTTTTGATTCCCAATGTTTCGATTTTATCATTATAAAAAGTAGACGTTCCATGAGGATTGATATAGTCAATCCATGTTGGATCAACATTACCATCTAACAATGCATTTTCCATACATTTTGTTATTCCATATGCCGTTTCATCTGGAGCTGTTATGTGAAATGCATCACAAGTAGTTCCATATCCGACCATTTCAGCGAAAATGGTGGCTTTTCTTTTAAGCGCGTGTTCTAGTTCTTCTAAGATAATAACTCCTGCCCCTTCAGCAATAACAAATCCTGAACGACGTTTATCAAAAGGAATAGATGCCTCATCTTTATTTGAAGTAAAATTCAAAGCCTTCATACTAGCAAAACCGCCAACTCCTAATTCATTGATGGGAGCTTCTGCACCACCTGCAAAAGCAAGTTCGATGTATCCATCTCTTATATAACGAAAAGCCTCACCTATTGAATTTGTTGCAGAAGAACATGCAGTTACTATTGGTAATACAGGACCTTTTGCTTGATATTTAATCGCAATACGACCACCAACTAAGTTTATAATTGCGTTAGGAATAAAAAAGGGAGAAATGCGATCAACACCTTTTTCATGAGCTTTTCGTGCTTCTTCGTTAATTGTCCATAATCCGCCAATTCCCGAAGAAACAAATACTCCAAATCGATCGGAATCGATGTCCTCTTTTTTTAGATTTGAATGCTCAAATGCTTCTGTTGCAGCAACTAATCCAAAAACCATTGTTCGGTCCATTCTTCTTGCTTCTTTTGGCTCAAGATGATCTTCGGGATTAAAGTTTTTAACTTCACCAGCTACTTTTACTTTTTGGTTTGATACGTCAAAAAGTGTAATATGATCAATTCCATTTATTCCATTTTTTGCCGATTCCCACATGGAATTTACATCATTTCCTATGGGCGTAATAGCACCAAGTCCAGTTATAACTACTCTTCTTTTCATATTAGCTCCTTTTTAATACATAACAAGTCCGCCATCAACATGGATGACTTGACCTGTAATATAATTTGCTTCATCTGATGCAAGAAATGCTACAACGTTTGCTACGTCTTCGCTTGTTCCCAAACGTCCAAGTGGAATATTTTCAATAAACTTCTCTTTAAATTCTAATGGAAAATTTTCAGTCATTTTTGTTTCAATGAAACCAGGAGCTACTGCATTACAAGTTACTCCTCTTTTTCCAAGTTCTCGTGCCAGAGATTTTGTTAGTCCAATAATTCCAGCTTTTGAAGCAGCGTAATTCGTTTGTCCTGCATTGCCAGTAATTCCAACAACTGAAGAAATATTAATTATTTTTCCACTTCTAGCTTTGCTCATAAAACGAGCTGCATGTTTTGAAACATTCCAAGTCCCTTTCAGATTGGTTTCAATCACATCATCAAAATCAATTTCATTCATTCGAATAATTAAATTATCTTTTGTAATTCCTGCATTATTAACAACAATATCGATTTTTCCAAATTCATCGATAATTTCTTCTATTAAATGTAAAGCATCATCATGTTTAGAAATATTGCACTGAATTGCTTTTGCATTTCTCCCAAGAAGAATTAACTCTTTAACAATATTTGTGGCTTTAATGGCAGAAGTATTATAGTTTATAATTACCGTTGCACCCAGAGAAGATAATTTATAAGTGATTGCTTCTCCAATTCCATTTGCTCCACCAGTTATTAAAGCTGTTTTCCCAGATAGATTCATTGAAATTCCTCCCATTTTTTAATATCATTTGGCACTGAAATTGAAATTGTTTTTAAAGATAAGTCTATTTTTTTTATAAGTCCTGACAAGACTTGCCCTGGTCCAATTTCTATAAAAAGGTCTACACCTTGCTTCATTAAATATCTAATTGAATCTTCAAAATAGATAGGGCCTTCAATTTGTTGTTTTAATTTCAAAGGCAAGGTAGAGGACTCTAATTCTTTTGCATCGCAATTCATTATAATCGGTATATTTGGCGCTTTCCATGTGCTATTAATCACTTCATTTTGTATTCGTTTTGCTGGTTCTTTCATAAATGATGTATGAAAAGCTCCACTTACATTAAGCCTTAAAATCCGTTTTGTTTGAATGGATTGTAGTTCAATTTGTAACTTTTTAAGACTTTGTTCATCTCCTGAAACCACTATTTGAGAAGGAGAATTATAGTTTGCAATGCTTACATGATTCTGACTTGTAGAAACCTTTTGGCAAAGCTGATTTACTTCATCTTTATTTGCTCCAATGATTGCAATCATTCCACCTGGAATTACTTTGCTTTGTTCATCCATCCATATAGCTCTTTTGTTAACCAAGGAGATTGTTGATTGTACATCAAATACACCACTTGCATAAAGTGCACTATACTCTCCTAAACTAAATCCAAGTACATAGTCAGGCATTATTTTAGTGATTGCTCGAAAAGATTCATAGATTGCAATAGATGTCGCAACAATTGAAGGTTGAGTAAAAAGAGTTTGATTTAGCTTGTTTTCTTCTTGAAAACACAAGTTAGAAACGGAATAGTTTAGTTCCTTACTTGATAAATCAAAAATGTTTTTTGCTACTTCTTCAGTTTCATAGAACTCTTTTCCCATGCCTAAAAATTGCGCCCCTTGACCTGGAAATAAGACTGCTACTTTTTTCATAAAATTTGAAGTTGATTTTTATAAGCTTCAACTGGCTCAAATAAAGATTCTATGATCTCTTTTACAGGCTTAATTGATTTAATCATTCCGGCAATCTGTCCTGCCATAAAAGAACCGGTATCAATGTCTCCTTGAATCACAGCTCTTCGTAAAGAACCTAATGTTAATTTTTCTAATTCTTCTAAAGAAACACCTTTTTGTGCAAGTTGAATATACTCACGAGCCATCGGGTTCTTTAAAACTCTTACAGGTGCTCCAGTTTGTCTTCCTGTAACAATGGTATCTATATCTCTTGCCTTTAAGATCATCTGTTTGTAATTGTCATGAATGGGGCATTCCGTTGAAGCTAAAAATATGGTTCCAGCTTGAATGCCTTTCGCTCCAAGTGCAAAAACGGCTAATACTTGTCTGTAATCTGCGACTCCTCCTGCTGCAATAACCGGAATGGAAACAGCGTCAACTATTTGAGGAACAAGTGCCATAGTCGTCAGTTCTCCAATGTGACCTCCAGATTCTGTTCCTTCAGCAATCACTGCATCTGCTCCTGCTCTTTCCATTCGAACTGCTAATGCTACGCTTGGAACAACAGGTATCACAATCATCCCAGCTTCTTTCCAAGCTTGCATATATACACCTGGGTTTCCAGCGCCAGTTGTAACGATTTTTATATTTTCTTCAATAACCATTTTAGCAATTTCCTTAACGTGTGGATTCATTAACATTACATTCACTCCAAAGGGTTTGTTTGTTAATTGTTTACACAAGCGTATTTTTTCTCTAATGGTTTCAGCATCATCTCCACCTGAAGCAATTAATCCTAATCCTCCAGCATTTGAAACCGCTGAAGCTAAAACGTGATTGGCAATATTTGCCATTCCACCTTGTATAATTGGATATTTAATTTGTAGCAATTCAGAAATGTTTTTCATAATTCCTCCTAAAGTGTAAGTCTAGCTCCACCCCAAGTAAGTCCTGCCCCAAATGCGACCAAGAGAACAGCTTGATTTTCTGTATCCACAGAAGATTTAACGTATTCATCCAGTGCGATTGCACAACTAGCTGCTGAGGTGTTTCCGTATAATTCAATGTTTAAAAAGAAATTTTCCATAGGAATTTTAAGCGATTTTGAAGCACTTTGAATGATTCTGAGATTTGCCTGATGTGGGATAATTGTATCAATTTTATCAAAAGATGATTTATCAAATTCAAGCAGTTTTAAAATGCTTTTTTCGATGGCTTTTGATGCGAATTGATACACTTTTTGACCATCCATATGTACAAATTCATCTACATACAATATTTTATCTAAATCTCCTTTTGAAGCGGTATAAAACATTGCTGGTTTGTATTCATTTGTTAATTCTAATAAAACTGCACCAGCTCCATCTCCAAACAACACACATGTATTTCTGTCAGTATAATCCGTTACTTTACTTATCACTTCAGCTCCAATTACAAGAGCGGATTTAAAAGCTTTGCTTTCAAGCATTCTTGATGCAACATTTAAAGCATAAATAAAACCAGTACAAGCTGCATTTAAATCAAAAGCCGTTATTTCTTGGTTGTTTAATCCAAGTTTTGCTTGAACTAAACTGGCAACACTTGGTGATTTATAATCTGGTGTAAAGGTAGCTACAATGATTAAATCTATTTTTGAAGTGTCATAATTAGATGATAAAATAGCGTCTTTTGCAGCTTTAACTGCTAAATCAGATGTATTTTCACCTTCAGCAATTCGACGATTTTTTATTCCAGTTCTGGAAACAATCCATTCATTTGTTGTACTTACAATTTGCTCTAAATCATGATTTGATAGTATTTTTTCTGGGACATAATGTCCCGTGGATATGACTTTGATATTTGGATAATTAGACATAGTTGATTCCCCTTAAATTAGATTTGAAGAATGTATCGTTGATCTAAACCTCTATTAGGACAACTATAAATTCAAATTATTTGTTTATTCTTCCGAATATAGACCGAATTTTCTATATTTTTTATATCGTTCATTTAACCTTGATTTAACTGTTTTGGATTGCAAATCCTCAAACTCTTTTTTTAATAATTCTTTCAAAAAAGTAAAAGAAGATTCCGATTCCTCATGAAGTCCTTTACTTGATTCAGGAATAATGAGATCAATCACACCAAATTTTAACAAATCCGGAGCTGTTAAGCGCATATCTTCGGCTGCTTCTTGTGCTTTTGAGACATCTTTAAAAAGAATAGAAGCAAATCCTTCAGGTGACAAGATAGAATAAGTCGCATTTTCAAACATAAAGACTTTATCCGCAACACCAATGGCTAAAGCTCCTCCACTTCCTCCTTCACTTAACACAAGGGAAATAATTGGAACTTTTATGGTCATTAATTCTGATAAAGAATTAGCAATAGCTACTGCTTGACCCCTTTCTTCCGCACCAATTCCAGGATAAGCTCCCGGAGTATCGATAATAAATAAAATAGGACGATTAAATTTTTCAGCTTGTCTTACAAGCCGCATGGATTTGTGATATCCCTCAGGATGAGGCATTCCAAAATTACGTTTGATTTTATCTTCCGTTGAAATTCCTTTTTCTTCTGCAATAATCGTTATCGGATTTCCATAAAACGTTGAAATTCCTGCAACGATTGCAAAATCGTCTTTGTATAATCTATCTCCTTTGAGTTCAATGAAATCAGGAAACAAGCATTTAATTAATTTAAGAGCTGTAGGCCTTTTTGGGTGACGAGCTAATTGAACTCTATCCCAGGCATTTCGACTATTATTCTCCATTGTATTCACCATAATTGTGCAAATGAAGAATTTTTGTAATAATTGGCTTCATTTCAAAACGAGACAATACCAAATCAACCATACCATGTTCTAACTGAAAATTGGCCGTTTGAAATCCTAAAGGTAATTCTTGACGTATAGTCTGTTTGATTACTCTTTGCCCTGCAAATCCAATTAATGCATTTTCTTCAGCAATATTAATATCCCCTAAAGATGCAAAACTAGCTGCTACTCCACCTGTTGTAGGATGTGTTAATACGCTAATATAAAGCAATCCAGCTAGATGATGATATCTTAAAGCAGCACTTGTTTTAACCATTTGCATTAAAGAAAAAATTCCTTCTTGCATTCTTGCTCCACCTGAAGCAGAAAAAATGAGTACAGGCAGTTTAAATTTAGTAGCGTGTTCAATTAAACGTGTAACTTTTTCACCAACAACGCTTCCCATACTTCCCATCATAAATCGACTGTCTAGTGCTCCAATTGCTACAATCATATTATCTATCAAAGCAATTCCTGAAACAAAAGCATCTGTTTCTAGAGATACTTCTTGGTATGAAGCTATTTTTTCAAGATATCCTGGAAAATCAAGTGGATTCATTGTTTTAAGTAATTCATCCATTTCTTGAAATGAATTTTCATCACAAATCAATTCAATTCTTTTTCTTGCTCCAATTACAAAGTATTGTTGACACTTTGGACAGATATATTGGTTTTTATCTAAATCATCACTGTAAACCAGTTCTTGACAATGAGGACACTTCACAAATAAATGTTCCGGAATGTTAATTTTCGTTGGTTTTTTTGTTCGTTTACGAAAATTTTGATTAAACATTTCAACTTTTTGTTTATGAATATCAAAAAAATCATCCATTTGTGACCTCCTTAATCAATTTTTGAATAAAACTAGTATTGTAGTTTCCTTTTACAAATTCCGGATTATGCATTAATACATATAAAAAATCAATATTGGTGATAATTCCATCAATGATAAATTGCTCGAGTGCAACTCGCATTTTCCTTATTGCTTCTTTTCTTGTATCTGCATGAACAATAAGTTTTGCAAGCATCGAATCATAGTATGAAGGTACGACATATCCGTTATAAATATGAGTATCTAAACGAACTCCATTTCCACCTGGAAAAACAATATTTTTGATGAGTCCAGGAGATGGTCGAAAATTGTTAAACGTATCTTCAGCATTAATTCGACATTCAATCGTATGTCCTTTAAGATGAACATCTCTTTGTTTTATCGATAATGGGTTATCAAAAGCAATTCTAAGTTGTTCTTTTACAAGGTCAACTCCAGTCTCCATTTCTGTAACTGGGTGTTCAACTTGAATTCTTGTATTCATTTCCATGAAAAAATACTTTCCTTCTTTATCGACGATAAATTCAACCGTTCCAGCATTTTCGTATTTAACAGCTTTTGCTAAATGAACAGCACATAGTCCCATATTTCTTCTTAAAAGAGGGGTCATTATAGGAGAAGGAGATTCTTCAATAACTTTTTGATTTCTTCTTTGCATGGAACAATCTCTTTCGCCAAGGTGAACTACATTGCCAAATTTATCGGCAATAATTTGAATTTCTATGTGTCTTGCGTTTTCAATGTATTTTTCAAGGTATACTAAAGAATCACCAAAATTAGCTTTTGCTTCCATCACGGTTTGTTGAAATAGTTTAGGAAATTCTGTATCATTCCAAATGATACTCATTCCTCTTCCACCACCACCATTTAACGCTTTTAAGATAACTGGATAGCCTATCGATCCTGCTAATTTCATTCCTTCTTCGGCAGAATCAATTGCTCCATCAGATCCTTCAATAATTGGAATGTGATTTTGTTTTGCGATTTTTCTTGCCATTGCTTTATTTCCTAAATTTGCTATCACTTGACTTGATGGCCCAATGAAAATTAAATTGCATTCTTCTACAATCGAAGCAAACTTATCATTCTCAGACAAAAAACCGTATCCAGGATGAATTGCGTTACATCCAGAAGATATGGCAGCACTGATAATCCGATTCATTTGAAGATAAGAATCGGAACTTTGTTCACTTCCAATACAGATAGCTTCATCTGCAAATTTAACTTGTAAACTATCTTTATCAGCTGTTGAATAAACAGCTACCGTGTGAATGCCAAGTTCTTTACAAGCTCTAATAATTCGTAGTGCAATTTCACCTCTGTTAGCAATTAATACTTTATTTTGCATCTTCAATTGTTATCAGTACTTGTTCAAATCCAATGGTATCACCGTTTTTTGCATGAATTGCAAGAATTTTACCACTAACAGGTGCTGTAATTTCATTCATTATTTTCATTGCTTCTATTATACACAAAGTATCTCCTCTTTTTACTTGATCCCCTACTTGCACAAATGGATCAAAGTTTGGATTAGAGGAAGAATAATAAGTTCCTACAAGTGGAGATTTTACTGCATGTCCATTTGATTTAAATGGTTCTTTAGATTGAAGTGAAACTGGCTGTGATTGCAATGAAATAGGTTCCTCTGAAGAACTTCCTCGAACAGGTTTGGTCATTTTTATTTTTATTTCATTCATCTCTAATTCTAATGAAGAAAGTGTGGATTGTTCAAAATCTTTTATAATTATTAGTACGTCTTTATAGTTCACAATATCCTCCTTTAAATTTTGGATTTATGTGTATTTATTATTAAAAAAAATAGACGAGTGCATCGTCTATATTTTAGGTGCATTTAGATATTTTTTTCTAAAAAGTTCATAATGTCACGAACTGTTTTAATGTTCGAAGCAATCTCTTCAGGAATAGAAACTTCAAAACTATCTTCAATACTCATTATCAATTCTACTGCATCAAGAGAGTCTGCACCTAAATCATCTAAAATATTCGTTTCAGGTGTTATGTTTGCTTTTGATACACTTAATTCATTGGCAATTAAATCTATTAATTTCTCTAACATTATGTTTCCTCCGTATCTAATTCTCTTTTTGTTTATACACATAAAAAATCGAGCATATTTAAATCATTATTATTAATTGATTGACCACCTCCAAATGCTTTGTTATTCAAATATTTTGAACTTCAAAATATCTAATATAGTTTATCACAAATGACATTTTTGTCAACCTTCTTTTCAAGATTTTTCGATGAAAATATCTTGAAAACGCTTACAAATTTTATTACATTCGTTTAAAATTAACGATATATTATAAAATAAAATAGTAAATGTTAGTTTATTATTATTTCGCAATATAAATCATAAAAAATTTTAATATGGTTTTATAAATTTGATTGTGATATAAATATCATCTAACCATAAAAAAAACTGCAATATTTAGAACGAAATTGCAGTTTAATCTTTTGATTCATTTTAAAATGGTTTAACAATTGCCATGATGTTGATGTTCATGACAAACTGATTCAGTAGATTGAAGATTTCCTTGAAGATAATCATTCATAACGTCTTGAGTGTTTCCTTTTGCTCCTGTAATTACTTTAATATTATTTTGTTTAAAAAGAGCTACTGCTCCACCGCCAAGACCACCGGAAATAACTACATTGACTCCAAACGACTGTAAAAACCCTGGTAAAAATCCTGGTCGATGTTCTGGATTTTTAACCATTTCTTTATTTATTATCTTGTTGTCTTCTACTTCATAAATTTCAAATTCTTCACAATGCCCGAAATGAATTGAAACCATTCCATTTCCACTTGCAATAGCAATTTTCATATCATATTCTCCTCGTATAATATGTAGTGTAGTTTTAGGTTTTACCTATCTACATATTAATTATTTATAAGTTTGAAGTCCTAGTGTTATAATTAAGTCAAGATGTAACCAGAAGAATCTGCTTCATCTCCTTGCACTTCTAGGTGCC
>JAHIRM010000048.1 GCA_018818595.1 Bacillota bacterium | reverse complement strand
TCCACTGTTAACATCCTCCTCTCCTCTGATAATAGATTTGCTCTCTTGAAATCTGTATTATCAGAAGTCTATTACAGGTGGGTCAATTTTGGGTTGTAATTTCTTGCTTTAGTGGGTCAATTTTAGGTTATCAAAACTAGGGTATTTTCCTTTTATTTGGGCAGCCGCATATAATCCATCAATATCTTGTCCTTTAAGAACAATATCGAGCAAAGTCGACCCTGGTTGTCCCGCTCTGCGAGATGCTTTGATAATTGCTGAGGACCCTTTGAAAGTATTTATGGTTTTATAACCTATTGAGCTAACCATTCTTGAAAGCTTTTTTAAGGTATCTTTTTCGTCATCCAAAATTAGAATCGGGTGTTCTTCAATCGCCTGGTCAAAATATTCGTTATTTTCACAAAATTTATATGGTTTCATAATTTTTCCCTAAATGAAATAATATTATTTCCCCAAAGGTATTTTGACAACGAAAGTACTTCCTTTATTAGTATCAGTATCAAATTCAATGCTTCCTCCATGATTTTCAACAATTAAATATTTAGAAATAAACAAACCTAAGCCGACTCCATCTTCTTTATAAGTAGTAAAAAATGGTTCAAAAATTTTTTTCTTGTTTTTGTCGTAAATGCCAGTACCGTTGTCTTGAATACTAACTATGCTAATTTTCTCATCTTTCTTAAGTTCTGTTTTAATTTGGATAGCTGTTCTATCATACGATGCTCTAATGGCATTCATTATCAAGTTGATTAAGACTTGTTCAATTTGAAATTCATCTACTAAAAGCGAATTCCCAGTTTTGTTGCTATGATCTGATTTTGGATTATCTAAAGCAGGGTCAGGTTTGAAAATTACTTTGATCTTCTTTTTTCCAAAGGCTGTTCGAGTGATTTCCAAGGCAGAATTTACAATATCATTCAGGTAATAATTTTTCTTCTCTGCTATAATCCCTTTTTTAAATTTTTGAAGCTTTAATGTAAGATTGTAGGTTTTTAAAATTTGATTATTTACTAAATTGATCTCTTCTAATATATCGTTCATTTCTTTTGAGCTGTCGAGTTTTCGAATTACATCAGCAAAGTGACTTAAAGTAAGGGCTATACTGTTTAAAGGATTTTTAATTTCGTGAATTAATCCTGTGCCTAATTGTGCAGCTGCAACCGCATGAGACGTTGCAAATAGTTTTTTTGTTGTGGTGAGTCTATTAGTTTCAAGGTACGATCGATCTAATACGGTTGCAAATTGTTGCATTAAAGGACCATATACATCAATATGTGTTATAAAATTGTTTGCTTCAAGACTTTCCAAGCAAATAAAACATTGTTTTGCAGCTTTAACTGGAATCTGCAAACCCAAAGCAGAAATAGAGGAACTATCCAACATAGGCTTATAATTGCTATGGTTAAAATTTGTAACTTTAAATGTGTTGCCTTGATGTTCCACTTGATTTAGGATGTATAATTCGTCATTCATTCCAAGCTGTTTTAAAGGTTCTTTAGTATTTAGTTCTTCAACCAGCTTAAAATTTCTCTCCTCAATTTCATAAATCCCTCCACATGCGGCATTAAAAATACTAATCATACCCATTAGTATTCTTAAATAAATTTCATCATTTCTAATTCCTGGTTTGTTTATTTCAACTAGAAGATCGAAGATACGTTTTGTTCGACCTCTAAAAGATTGTATTCTTTGGTCTTCAAAAAGTCCCATGCTGCCAACATCTTCGTTAAATCTATTTTTTAAAATACTGGCGGTCAAAAAAATTGGAATTTTTTTCCTATTTTTTGTAAGGATATAAGTCTCATGGCCTTTATAGATAGTATTATTTTTTATTTTATACTTTATTTCTTTCGCTTCTTTCAATCCACCCCAATAGATATCTTGAATATGGATATTTTCAAATTCATCAGCTTTTTCATATTCTAAAAGATTGATAGCTTTCTGATTAATGAATCTTACAAATCCATCGGGATTGACGCAAATAATTGCGAAAGGACTATTGTTAATCATTGAATCTTGTAAGGTTATTATGTTTCCATAAATTGCAGCATCACAAAGCAAATCAGTAACTCTACTAAACTGATGAAATTTAAAATAATCCTGCTTTAGCAATTTTTCATTGTCAAACAATAATATCAGATATCCAATTAATCGATTCAAAAATTGAAGAGGGACAATTTTATGTGGGGCAATAGAATTTAAATATTCTGATTCAATAAGAATTGAGGAGCCATGCTTAGATCCAAAAGAAATGTTCTTCCCTTTTAGTATTTTACAGTTATCAATTAGCTTTGTCTTGAATTTCTCATCATTTGCTTCATATATTCTCAGATTCTGTTTGTTATTATAGAATATCAAATGAGCGTCTTTGGCATGAGTACTTTCCTTTAGATAATCGACTATTTTTTTAAGAAGAATTCTATTGTCGAAAGATTCGTGGAGCATGCTCATTGATTCGTTGATGGGGTCGTCTATAATTCCGATTTGCTTTTTGTACTTGTCAATTCTTTTTCTAGTATTAAATGCTACGGCTATATTATTAGCTAATTTATTACAAAGTGAAATCTCTTGTTTTAAAAAACGCCGTTTTTTTGTCATCATATCAAGGCTAAATGATCCAATGACTGTATCATTTAAAACGACAGGCACTATTAAAGTCGATTTTACACCAAGATGCTTGAAAATCTGTTTCACGCCCCCTAATTCATTGTAGGACTCGATATCGTAGATGTTAATTTCTGTTTTGTTTCGAAAAAGGTTTTCCTCTACATCAATCCCTTCTATTGGAACTTTTGTGCCAACTATATTGAGATTTGGATAATCAGAGACTATTTCAGCATATGGTTTGTGTTCATCTCTTAAAACGAGTCCACAATGGTCTACTCCGAAAATATTAACGGCAAATGTACAGGTTTTTTTTAAAATATGGTCAAGGTCATAAAGAGAGTTTATATCTAATGATAGAGAATTTATTTGATTAAGGACTTCTGTTTCGAGTGTTTTATTTCGTTTGTTTATTGATTTACATATTGCTGAATTAATTTCTTTTGTAACATCGTCACAGTCTATGTAATGCACAGAAGGAAATTTTTTATAAAGTTGAATAAATTCATCAGATGAATTGTAAATATAAATTATTTGAATATTTTTACATTTTTCGCTTAAAAAGCTTATTCTTTCAATCGCATCAGCTACTATACTACAATTTAATATACATAAATAATATGTATACACTGAATTCCTTATGTAGCCTATCAGATCGTCAGAGCAGTTGATCTGATCTATCCCAATAATCTTAAACTTGGAACCTATATTATTTCCAATTACTTCTTTTATATCACTTGTTAATGATAAAAGCAGCATACTCGGTTCCTACCTTTGTATTTATAAAGTGACCCCCTAATTAATTCAAAATTCAAACTCAAAAAGAATTATTAGAAGAAGATTAGATTGTCAAGGAATATGGTTAATGGGTTGAGATATGAATGTTCAATTTTTTGACAGATAATTATTTACTATTAATCTTGAAAATGTACCTCGTTAAGAATACGATAAACAAACCAACAATAAATAATACAGCACCTGGTGCAGCATCACTTATATCGCTTTCGACTCCAATAAATTTTGCGGTCCAACTTGTAGAGCCTGCAACACCATTTAAAAAGAGGACAATACCACCTATCACACATAATAGTCCAACCATTAAACCAGCTATTGAATAAATCAAATGATGTTTTGATAATGTTTCAACAGTTTTTGGATTATTGGTTGCAAAGCTGTCACTTACTCCAATTCTATGAGTAACTACAGTTGCTGATTTTTCATCCTTCGACATATTCCCTCCATTTTTAAAACAAAAGATCTATTGTCAAACGTTTAAGTGTAAAGTTCAAATCGAGGCACAGCCTACGTGAACACCAACATCACCGGTGAAATCCGGTGCATGTTGATTGTTGAGATTTTTTTTAAGGGTCAAACGTACCCCGGATCCCTTTTTGTGTTTCTTTGATTTTTCATTCATACTCTCATAAATAAAGATAGCTGTGATAAAGCTAAAATAGCTATCGTGCTAGATTTAAGATTGAAATCTTCTTTTTTTGCTTCACCATGCGCAACTGAATGTCGACTCACTTCAGGACTAGTGCCGGGTGCAAAATTCGCAAAATATATATTTTCTAAATAAAATTGAAACTTATCGGGTAATAGCAGAGATTGATACGTTCTGCGCTTTTGATGATGTGATATTATTGTTTTAGTCAGATTCTTTGAATTTGGCTTTGTTGTATATCCTTCTGTATTATGGAAAGATCTCATTACCCCTTCGATACGCGGATAAAGAATTGATGTGCAACTTATATAATCGTCGGCTAAATACCTTTCTATTGCCTTATCTATAATTTCTTTATGTTCTCCAAAATATTGTGACAAACTTTCAGTAAATGTGGTTTTGTTTAATAAGTTCACTACTTCTTTATGCGCCTCATGCAACAAATCATCTAATTCCCATCCTTCTCTTGCGTGAGAAATCATTTTTTTAATAAAGTTGTCATCCAGATATGAAAATGGGAACCACTTTTGCGATAAGATTGTATCCCACGTCTGCTCGTCAATTTTAAAACGATCCTGAAAAAGTAAATAAGTGTAATAACTCCCCAATGTTTCTTCGATATCGTAATTTCGTTTGTCTTTATGGTGTAGCGGCTCTAAATCGTATATAAAACCTTGACGCCAACCAACTGAAAAAACATATAGATATCCATCATCTTCAGTGATGGTAGCATTTTTAAATTTCATTTTCCCAATATCGAGAATACGATTAGCAGTGTAATGAAGCTCAAAGATATCCCACAAATCTCATCTAAAATCTCACGTAATTAGCCCTACGTAATATTCCCCAGGTATTTTATTGTAAGAAAAAAATCGAGTTTTTCGTAGCCAGCAGGAACCGCCGGATGCCTTTTA
>JAHIRM010000047.1 GCA_018818595.1 Bacillota bacterium | reverse complement strand
ATTAAATGATGATATTGATTTAATGAGGTTAATCCTAAAAATCTTTAAATCTGTCTAATCTGTGGTTCTGACAATTAAAGGATGGCTCGGATGTTTAAAAGAAGCAATTTAGAGATATGGTTATTTGCTATTGATGGATTAAAGGAGGATATTGATTTAATGAGGTTAATCCTAAAAATCTTTTAATCTGTGTAATCTGTGGTTCTGACATTAAAGGATGGCTCGGATGTTTAAAAGAAGCAATTTAGAGATATGGTTATTTGCTATTGATGGATTAAAGGAGGATATTGATTTTAATCCTAATAATCCTTAAATCTGCGTAATCTGCGGTTCTGACAATTAAAGGAGAGGAGCTTAAATGGGAAATTTAAAATATGAGGAAATTACACATAAAATAATTGGATGTTCAATGAAAGTACATGGCAAATTAGGAAATGGATTTCAGGAATTAATATATCAACGTTGTCTTGCAATTGAAATGCATCATCAAGGAATGTCATTTGAAAGAGAAAAGGAACAAACTATATTTTATAGTGGTGTTGATGTTGGAACAAGAAGAGTAGATTTTTTAGTAGAAGGAAAAGTTTTAGTAGAATTAAAGGCAATAACTAAACTTGAAGATGTTCATCTGGCACAAATTTTAAATTATTTGGAAGCATTTAACTTAGAAGTTGGGTTATTGGTCAATTTTGGAAATAAAAGTTTGGAATACAAGAGACTCGTTAATAATAAAGTCTGAACCACGGATTACACAGATTTAAGGATTTTTAGGATTAAAATCCGTAGTTCAGACAATAAAAGGAGGCATAAAGATGTGTGATTATAAAACCATTGCAGAATCAAACAACTTCATAGTATTAGATAAATATACAAAGATAGACCAGCAAGGAGCTAGCTATCAAACAGAAGCCGATTTAGAAAGAGAACTGATTCAAGATCTAGTAAATCAAGGCTATGAACATGTAAAAGGTTTAAATACTACTGAAAAAATGCTTGCTAATATACGCGAACAACTGCAAGCCCTCAATAATGTTCAATTTTCAGATGCTGAATGGCTGAGGTTTTGTGAACAGTTTTTAGATAAACCTAGTGATAACCATATTGATAAAACTCGCAAAATTCATAATGATTATATTTATGACTTTGTCTTTGATGATGGACATATTCAAAACATTTACCTTGTAGACAAAAAGAATATTGCAAAAAATAAAGTGCAGGTAATTTCCCAATTTGAACAAACAGGAACTCACTCTAATAGATATGATGTTACAATTTTAGTCAATGGCTTACCTTTAGTACAAGTGGAGCTTAAAAAGCGTGGAATTGCTATTCGTGAAGCCTTTAATCAGATTCATAGATATAGTAAAGAAAGTCTTAATTCAGAAAACTCCCTATTTAAATATTTACAGATTTTTGTAATTTCAAATGGTACAGATAGCCGTTATTTTGCTAATACTACTAAACGTGATAAGAACAGTTTTGATTTTACTATGAATTGGGCAAAAGCGGATAATACCCTGATTAAAGATTTAAAAGACTTCACTGCTACATTTTTTCAGAAAAACACTTTATTGAATGTACTATTGAAATATTCAGTTTTTGATGTGAGTGATAACCTGCTGGTTATGCGTCCTTATCAAATTGCCGCCACTGAAAGAATTTTGTGTAAAATTAAAAGTTCGTACCTAGCAAAAAAATGGAGAACTACTGAAAGTGGAGGATATATTTGGCACACAACAGGTTCGGGGAAAACTCTTACTAGTTTTAAAGCTGCTCGTTTGGCTACTGAACTGGATTTTATAGATAAAGTATTTTTTGTTGTAGATAGGAAAGACCTAGATTATCAGACTATGAAAGAGTATCAGCGTTTTTCGCCTGATTGTGTTAATGGTTCAGAAAGTACAGCAGGGTTAAAGCGTAACATTGAAAAAGATGATAATAAAATTATTGTTACAACGATTCAAAAACTGAATAACCTTATTAAAAGCGAAACAGAATTAGCTATATATGATAAGCAAGTGATATTTATTTTTGAT
>JAHIRM010000046.1 GCA_018818595.1 Bacillota bacterium | reverse complement strand
TTTTATATGTTTTTCGCAGAAATCAATTTTTATATGAATGTAATTATGATGATTTAGATAAGACTGAAATTTTTAGAGCGACATCTATTATTGTTAAGGTTATTTTATTATGTGCTTTTTTGCTTTTTCCTAGATACATTTTTGAACAACTGATTCTATCTTTTAATTATTTTCAACAAATTGTAGTATTACAATCAGGATTTATTAATTTTGTTTTTTCTGATTATCTAGATGATATATTATTATCAATTGTCTCCTACTCGATGTACTTATGGATTGCAAGAATGTTTGACTATTTTCACGAAAAGTCTGTTTATAAAAATATTCTTTCAAGAAAAATAAATAATCAAGTTTTACTTTATGTTATGCTAATGGTTTCTATTTTGCTAATGACATTTGTAAAAACTGATTTATGGCTAGCACTTATTATTTGCGAATCAAAAACTCTAATGATAATGACTTGTATAGCTTATTTAATTACGATTACATTTAATTTTTGTTGTAAAAATGAATCGAAAATTAGAACAATATTACACGGAGTTCATTTGTTTATCTTTTTTTCAACCATTATCTTGTCGCATATTTATCCTGAAATTACTAATTGTATTTACGGTGTAATTTTTCTTTTTGGAGTAGTCTATGTAATTCACAAAACTATTTTACTAAAAAAAGCCAATGCAGTTATTGAAGATTATCGGTTTTATAAAAACTCATTATTTATACTTGTTTCATGTATGGCATTATTTTTCCGCTACTTTTTTGACGCAGAACAATTTGTAATATGGTATTCCTCTTGTTTTGCCATCCTGTTTTTTATTGTTCATTTTGGATTTGAGTACATTTTATATAAAAAGCAAAATCAAGATACCTTAAATATTCATTCCTAATTTTTTTAATACCAATTTTAAGTAGTCTGACATTTATTAGACTACTTTTTTTGCGTTATAGTAAAACATTAAATAATAAAACCACTTGTATCATAGCGGTAACATTGATACAATAATTTTGTGTTTTGCGCCATAAAGCACCGAATTATAAAATAAAAAAATATATTTGGCAAAAAAACGCAAAAATTTGTGTCTTATTTAGTGAAAAGTGCTTGTAAGGCTTTAAGGGGGATGTTTGTGAGAATACCGGCAAGTATTATCGAAGAATTAAAATTAGGAAAAGAAGAAGCGTTTAATGAAGTATATTACAAGTATCACAAATTAATTTTTTATATCATTTATACTATGGTAAATAGTCGAACTACTACTGAAGATTTATTGCAAGAATCATTCATTAAGATGTTCGAAAAGGTTCACCAGTTGAATAACCCATCTACATTTCACTATTGGTTCATTCAACTTGCAAAAAACATAACGAAAAATTATTTAAGAAAAGAATCGAAACATTTAAATCAAAGTAATATAGAACTTGAAACAATCGAGGACGAGTCAACAAATTTAAATGTTCCAATCTTCGAATTCAATGGGTATTTAAATAATTTTGAGAATTATGTTGTTACACTACATTTTGTCTTTAATTATTCTTTTAAACAAATTTCAGAAGAAACAGGACAAAGCATGAGTATAGTTACTAAAGCATTCTATGTAGCAAAAAAGAAAATTAAAAAATATTATGAAGGAACGAAGTGAAAATTATGAAAAAACTACAAAGAAGATATACTAAGGATTTTAATACAAACTTTCCTACACCATTTACATTATTAGAAATCAAGGAAAAGATTTCTTTTTCAACAGATGATGACAGTAATAATTCTAACCGTAGACTATCTTTTGTTTTTTTAAATATGATTTTCCTAGGGATTGCTTCTTTAGTTACTCTATCGAATGCGGCCTTTTTGTTAGTTTCAAATCTTGGTGGATTAGCAAACGATCTTAACTATAGCAATTTTATTACAAGCATCACAACCTTTTTCATCATTGGATTTTTGTTATTTGTGTTCTTTATTTATCAACTTGTTATGTATATCAAAATGAAAAGAAATAAAATTTAATTAAATCGAAGGTGAAACAAAAATATAATTAAATAAAAATGTAAATTACATTCTTATTTTACAAAATCTTTAAGGAGGATTTCATGAAAAAATTATTTATCTTAATTCTTAGCGTTATCTGTGTCACTCTTTTTGCATCAGGAAGTTTTGTAAGCGCTGATTCAATTGAAAAACAATCTATTGCAAATTTTGGGGAAGAGTATTTAATCAAGTCAACAGAGAGTATGGACAATCATAAAGTTATGATGAAGCTGTTGATTGAAGAAGCAAAAAGCCAAAATAGCAAAGAGAAATTACCAAACGAATATTCAGGTTCTTTTATTAATGAGGATGGAAATTTAGTAATTTCTTTTAGTTCACAAGAAGCTTCACATAATTTTAAATTGAAATTAGATGAAAAAATTAAAGAATCAAAGACAAAAGACGCAGATTCAACAACTGTCTCTTCTGAAATAATTTATATGGTTCAAGATTATTCTTATTCAGAGCTTGACATGATATCTGATGAGTTATCTGATCAATATTTTATTTTAAATATAATTAGTGTCGGCATTAAACAAGCGACAAATAAAGTTGAAATAACTGTTTATGCCAATACCGATATTGAAGCAATCATTGATTTTTTAAATGAGAGTATTGATAATTTCACGCAAGATTCAATAGAATTTATTGTTGATTTGGAAGTAGAGTATACTACAGCTTATTATGCTTACAGTGGCGGAGGAATCTATTATAAACTTGGATTATTTAATCTATTTAAGAGTTACGGTACGGTTGGATTTAATGCTGTAGATTTAAGTACAGGGAAATTAGGAGTTGTTACTAATTCTCATGTGGCTGCAGAAGGCGAGACAATGTATTACTATAATGGAAAAGCAATGGGTCAAGCATCAAAACGAATTTTTGGTGGGGAAGCTGACGCTGCGTTCATTCCATTTACCAATACATCAACCGTTACGTGGTTAGATACATATGAAGCTATCTATGATGATGGAGATTCTCTTACCTATCTATCAACGATAGGCGTAGATTATTACATTGTAGAAGGCGCACCGACTTATAAAATCGGATATACATCTGATTATACCTCTGGAGTCGTATTATATACTTCGTACTCTGTAACTGTAGATGGTACGGTATATACAAATGTTCTTAAATATTCAAATCAAACTCTTCCTGGAGATAGTGGCGGACCAGTATGGATTTCTTATGGAACAAGAGGCGCAACACATATCTTAATCGCCATTAATTTTGCAGCTCCAAGTGATGGATCTTATGGTGTTGGATGTAGAGTTACTTCAATAATGGCCGCTTTAAATGTATTACCAATTTTGACAACGAATTACTACCTTTATTAAAAGGGTAATGAGGTGAAAATGATGAAAAATTCTAAACTATTAGTTTTCTTATTACTTATTGTTTCCTATTTCTTTTTAGGAGGAATGGTTTCAGAAAATACATCAGCATTTGAATTAAATGTAGGGACAGTTCCCGATGTAGTTGCTTTAAATACTGATTTTACATTAAATGCTGAAATTAAAAATGTTTCATACAATTTTCAAAAAATAGAATACGGATATAATATCATTTCTGTTTATGTTGATGGAGAGAATCCAGCTGAAGTTGTTACATTCTCTATTGGACACAGTGGATACTTGTTACCATCAGATTCTCTTTCTGTTGAAAAAACGTTACAATTTTCAACCATCGGGATTCATGAAGTCAAATTAATCTCTTCCTTCTATGTTGGGGATGAACTGATTACTTACGAACAAATGTATTTTATTCAAGTTGTGTAATAGTAGATTATAACGAATAAGGGTTTAAATACCATATTACAACGATGCAAGGATATAGATCACAACAAAAAGAACAATAAAAAAACAGGGCGGAATTATACAGGATAACGTTATTGTTTTTAGGAGGTACTTTATGCCAGAGTTAGCAAATAACCGCTTCATTCCTAAGTTTATTTTAAATAACTTTTCGATTGAAAGAAAAAGCGGCACAAGTCAAGAAAATTTAATTTGGAAGTACAACATTGAAGACAATGATTGTAATTTGATCTCTTCATCGAAAGCATACGGACAAAACAGTTTAGGATGGAACGAAAACGATAAAGAAACTTCTTTTTTGGCGAATAGTTTAAATCAGAGTCTAGAACAGGAATTCCTCCCAGTCTATGAACATAAATTCCGAAAAACCGAAGATTCAATTACCCTTAATTGCGACGAATTAAATGAGGTAAGGCGTTTTCTTCTCTCCTTCCTGATCCGGAAACCTGTTGGTAATTTTTCAATTGATGACATCTATTTTTACGAGCAACAATATCTTGGGTTAACCAATCATGAGCGTAAATTTAAAGATGTATCTAAGTATTCTGAAAAAGATAGAATTACCGAAGATATCAAAATAATTATTACAACAAAGTTTGAAAATATTCCAAAGCACCCAAATTGTTCTTATCTTTTATTTCATTACTGGTATTTACTAAATAGTGCCTATCTTGGATTCTGGAAAACAAGCAAAAAAGTTGATTTTGTTTTGCCAGATGTGTATTCAGTAAGTGAAAGAGACAAATTAAAAGCATACGATTTCAGTACTGGAAAAGTTCCTATGTATACAAAAGCTGGATTCCTTTATAAATTAGTTGAAGAAAAAATTTCTTTAGCCAAACGAAACGATGTTATTTTTAATGGTCTTTTCCAATCATACCGAGAAGCAAACATTTTTCATGAAAACTTTTGGATGTTTCCTTTATTGCAAGACTTTATGATTGTTTTGATTCATCCACTATTTAAAAAATTGAATGAAAACTCCATTCTATTTGAAAGAAAAAATCAATTCATCAATCCAAGTAGAGTCCCAATCAAGTATTTTATGCCATACGAAGTAAATGTGAATTCAGATACTTTCGATGATTACTTTGATAAAAAGGATTCCTATACTTATAATATATTTGAACTAGATGATGAAACTGCTATGTATTTAAATGTATTAGCATTAGATCAAGCAGAAGTGTTCTTTGGTTTTAACGACAAAGCTAAAATTTTCAAAAGCGTTCAAGAATACCAAGCCTTTCCTTCATATAAATTGAATAACTATAGCAATCTTTTTAACACTCTTTCTGAAGGAAGATAGATTTTGTTTTAAGCTTTCATGATTTGGTCTGGCAACTTGTTGTAAGACCAAATCCTCCTGACTATTGACTCCCGATTCTTCGGGAGTTTTTTTTCAAAAATAGAAAGTCATCAAAAATCATCATTTTTCTCTCTATTATAGAAAGAAATTATCTTAAGGAATATCTTCTCTTAAAAACCTGATTTTTTTTAATAATATAATTATTAAGGAAAAGCCTCACGATTTTTTCAAATAAAATTGGTTGACAAGTTCTTAAGATGTGAGTATACTTACATACTGAAATGAGGTAATATTCATGGCCGATAAATTAGTAATCGTTGAGTCTCCTTCTAAATCAAAGACAATTGAGCAATATTTAGGAAAAGATTATCAAGTTAAATCATCCAAAGGACACATAAGAGATCTTGCGATTTCTGGAGTTGGTGGGCTAGGAATTGATATTGAAAATGACTTTACACCCGTTTATAAAATTCTTCCAGATAAGAAAAGTCTCGTAAAAGATTTAAATCAAGCGTTAAAAAACGTGAAAGAAGTCTATCTTGCGACAGACCCTGACAGAGAAGGAGAAGCCATTAGTTGGCATCTATTAGATACGCTTGATGTAAAAGATAAAATCGTAAAAAGAGTTATTTTTAATGAAATAACAAGAGATGCGATTCTTCAAGCCTTTAAAGAACCAAAAGCCATTGATTATGATTTGGTTTCAAGCCAAGAGACCAGACGGATTTTAGATCGAATTATTGGATTTAAATTAAGCAAATTATTACAAAGCAAAATTAAATCAAAATCAGCAGGAAGAGTTCAAAGTGCTGCTTTAAAATTAATAGTTGATAAAGAAAAAGAAATTGAACGTTTTGTGATTGAAGAGTACTATGAAATATATGCAGTTTTTGAAGATTTTGAAGCAAAGCTTTCAAAATACAAAGGAAAACTTGCTAAACTTCCAACCATTGAAAAAGCAAATGAAGTTGTGAATTCTTTAGGAGAAGAATACATCGTTTCTTCGGTAGAGACACAAAGAAAAACCATTTTTAGTAAACCGCCCTTTATTACTTCAACTCTTCAACAAGATGCTTCAAATAAGTATGGACTATCTTCTTCGAAAACCATGCAGATAGCTCAAAGACTTTATGAAGGAATTCATATAGGAAATGAAACGACCGGATTAATCACTTATATGAGAACGGATTCTATTCGTTTATCCGAAACATTTACAAATCAAGCAAGTACCTATATTTTAAAAACATATGGTAAAGACTATGTGGGTCACGCTAAAAAATTTAAAACAAAAAATAATGTTCAAGATGCACATGAAGCCATACGTCCTACAAGCGCTTTTAGAACTCCAGAATCAATTAAAGGATTCTTAACAAAAGAAGAGTACAATCTTTATTACATGATTTATGCAAGAGCGATTGCTTCAATCATGAAACCAGCTTTAAACGATCAAACCACCATTTCAATTGAAAACAACGATGCATTATTTCGTATCACGGGATCCATCCAAGTATTTGATGGGTATCTGAAATTATATTCTAAATTTAATACGCCAGATGAAGAAGAAAATTCAAACATTCCTAAAGTGGTAGAAAATCAAATATTACATGCAAATGAAGTTAAAAAAATTCAAAACTTTACAACTCCGCCACCAAGATTTAATGAGGCAAGACTTATTAAAGAAATGGAAGAATTAGGAATTGGTAGACCTTCGACGTATGCACAAACGATTTTAACGATTAAAAACAGAAGATACGTATCTTATACAGAAAAAAAGTTTGTCCCAACAGAACAAGGAACAATGACGATTGAAAAACTTGATGAATTCTTTCATGAGTTTATCAGCGTGAGTTACTCAAAAGAAATGGAAGACGTTTTAGATAAAATAGCAAGTGGCGATGAACTGCAATTAAAAGTTATTCGTGATTTTTATAATTATTTTATCCCTTTGGTTGAAAATGCAAGTAAAGATATGGTGAAAGAACAGCCAAAAGAAACAGGAGAATTATGCCCAAATTGTGGACATAAAATGGTGTTTAGACAAGGAAAATATGGTGATTTTGAAGCGTGTTCCAATTTCCCAAAATGTAAATACATCAAACCTCAACCAGGAAAAGAAAAAGAACAACCTTTGGATACCGGTGTTGTTTGCCCGGAATGTAAAACAGGACACATTGTTTTAAGAACCGCTCGAAAAGGAAAAAACAGAGGCAACCAATTTTATGCATGTAACAATTATCCAAAGTGCAAATTCATTGCTTCATATAAGCCAACGAAAGAATTATGCCCTACTTGCAACAAGGCATTAGTTGAAATGCCAGACTTATCCATTAAATGTATTGATTTTGATGGATGCGGCTATGGAAGACCAAAAATAAAACAAGAATAGAGTTAAGCGATTAAAGATTTAAAATCCGTCTTTCCAGTGAGGAAGACGGATTATTTTTTCTTACAAATTTGAAGAAAGTTCTAAAAGAATATGATATAATACAAGGGAATTATTTGGGAGGTATTGAATGGGATTATTTCAAAAACTCTTTTCATCAAAAGAAAAGAATTTAAAAGCTCAAAAATATAAAATTGGCATGTCAAAAACAAGAAGCGGTTCGCTTTCTTCTTTAAAAGATGTTTTGCTTTCTTCAAAAAAAGTTGACAATGCTTTATTTGATAAATTAGAAGAAATCTTTATAATGGCAGATATTGGAGTAAACACGGTTGTTTCTTTTATTATTTCTTTAAAAGAAGAAGTAAAAAAACTAAAAATCGAAAATCCAATTCAACTTGAAAACGTGATAGTAGATAAAATGTTTGATTTGTACTTAAAAAATGAGATTATTAATACAAACATCAGATACAATCCTTTAGGACTAACAGTGATACTATTTGTTGGAGTGAACGGAACTGGAAAAACAACCTCCATCGGTAAATTAGCTTATAAAATTAAAAATGAAGGCAAAAAAGTAATGATGGCCGCAGGAGATACCTTTCGTGCAGGAGCTATTAATCAATTAAAAATTTGGGGAGAACGAGTTGGTTGTGAAGTTATTTCTAAAGTGGCAGGATCTGATCCTTCAAGTGTTATTTTTGATTCCTTAAAAGAAGCAAAAAAACAAG
Organism: Bacillota bacterium; assembly: GCA_018818595.1. Lineage (NCBI taxonomy): Bacteria > Bacillati > Bacillota > Bacillota bacterium. The sequence goes on along the minus strand of JAHIRM010000046.1, from coordinate 9,693 downwards.
GAATGGATGTTTTGTTAATTGATACAGCTGGAAGGCTACAAAATAAAGTGAATTTAATGAAAGAACTTGATAAAATAAATCGTACCATTCAAAGAGAACTTCCAAATCAAATTTATGAAACATATTTAGTTATTGATGCGACTACCGGACAAAACGGATTGTCTCAAGCAAAAATCTTTCATGAAGTGTGTAAAGTATCAGGAATTGTTCTAACCAAATTGGATGGAACCGCAAAAGGTGGCATTGTCTTAGCCATCCGTCAAGAACTTGGAATACCAATAAGCTTTGTAGGTTTAGGTGAAAAAATAACAGATATCGATTATTTTGATATTGAAGATTATATTTACGGACTTTTTGCGGATTTTTTTGAATAAGGAGGCATCTATGGAACAAATGGTTGAAGATAAAATTCGGTTACACAAATTATATGACCATTACAATCTTTTGTTAACTGAAAAACAAAGAATGTATTTTGAATACTATTATTTAGATGATTACTCGTTATCTGAAATTGCAACGCTTTTAGACGTGAGCAGAAATGCAGTTCATGAGCAGTTAAAAATAGTGATTAATCATTTGGAACACTATGAAGAAGTTTTACATAATTTTGAAAAAGGACAAATAAGAAAAGAACTTTATACAAAGTTTTATGATTTAACAAAAGAAGAAACCGTTTTAGCTTTAGTAAAAGAATTAGAAAAGGTTGAGTGAACAAAATGGCTTTTGAAAATCTAACAAGTCGCATTCAAATGGCGTTAAGACGAATATCTGGAAAAGCAAAATTAACGGAAACAGATATCGAAGAAATGATGAGAGAGATTCGTCTTTCTTTACTTGAGGCCGATGTGAATTACAAAGTAGTAAAAGAATTTACAGAAGAAGTAAAAGCGATTTCTCTTGGAGAAAAAATCTTAAAAGGATTAAATCCAGGTCAACAAGTCGTCAAAATAGTAAGCGATGAATTAACCAAATTAATGGGTAGCGTTGCAGAAGAGATTCAATTTAAAGAAATGGGAATCACTGTCATTATGATGGTGGGCCTTCAAGGTGCAGGAAAAACAACTACTGCAGGAAAACTTGGAAATCTTTTAAGAAAGAATCATCAATCAAAGCCTTTGCTAGTAGCCGCAGATATTTATAGACCAGCAGCTATTGAACAATTAAAAACAATAGGTAGTCAATTAGATATCCCTGTTTTTGAGCTTGGAGATAAAGTTTCTCCTCAAAAGATTGTTATCGAATCTTTGCAGCATGCAAAAGAAATAGGATATGATTTAGTGATTATTGATACAGCTGGTAGGCTTCATATCAATGAGACATTAATGGATGAACTAAAAGAAATCAAAAAAATAACTAAAGCAGATGAAATCTTATTAACTGTAGATGCGATGACAGGGCAGGATGCGGTCGAAGTTGCATCTTCCTTTCATAAGGCTTTAGGAGTTACAGGTTGCGTTTTAACGAAGTTAGACGGCGATACAAGGGGTGGAGCCGCGTTATCTATTCGCAAAGTCACTGGAATTCCAATTAAATTTGCAGGGACAGGAGAAAAATTATTAGAAATTGAAGTTTTTCATCCTGAAAGAATGGCATCTCGTATTTTAGGAATGGGTGATGTTTTATCTTTAATCGAAAAAGCAACAGAAGAAATTGATGAAACAGAAGCAATGTCCATGATGGAAAAAATGATGAGTGGGAACTTCAATTTCAACGATTTACTAAAACAAATGAAAATGATTAAACGAATGGGAGCTTTTTCGGGTATCTTAAAAATGCTTCCAGGAATGTCAGGACTTGCATCTCAAGACAAAGTAGATGATAAACAACTAGTGTATATAGAAGCTATTATTAAATCCATGACCATTGAAGAACGAAAAAACCCAGAATTAGTTGAACGAAGTTCTTCAAGAAGAAATAGAATTGCAAGTGGTTCTGGAAGAAGCACAACGGAAGTCAATCGCTTAATTTCAATGCTTGAAAAACAACAAAAAATGATGAAACAACTATCAGGCATGAACCCAAATACTGTTGAAAAAATGACGACTGGAGAAGGGCTTTCTTCTTCAAATACAAAAGGAAAAGGCAAAGGAAAAGGTGGCTTTAGAATTTAACCACCTTTTTTCTATAAATGAAAGAAATCTGTTAAGTACCTTGTTACAGCATTTTCTCTTGCAGTAAAAGGCAAAATAATTTTAGTTACTTTTAAAAGATCGGGATGTGCATTTTTAACCGCAACACCAATGCCAGCAAATTGAATCATTTCGATGTCGTTATGTCCATCGCCTATTGCAATGACTCTTTCTTGTGGAAATCCTAAAAACTCACTTACCACTTTTAAACCTTTTCCTTTATTTGATTCAGGGGTGAATATTTCAACAATCGAATCAAATTCGCCCTTTAAATCCCAAATTCTGGATAAGACTTTCCCTTTATAATGTTGGTTCACGTAGGTTTCTATGTGTTTTCCTTGACCTTGTTTTCCAATAATAATAAAGCCGTTTGGATCTTCTTTTAAGGTGTCTTTCAAATGCCCTAAAAAAAGTAGGGAATCTTTTGTGATATGAAGCAAAGGCTCAATTGCTTTTTCTTCTTTAAATAAGTAAATATTATCTTTTACTTCGCTAAAGGCGTTTCGAATGTGTTTTACATTATTTTCGAAGATATCAATGATTGCTTCTTTTTTTACGGTATAATTAACTTCAGGAAAGGTGTTATCGTGAGGATGAGTAATTAGGCCACCATTATAATTAATAATAGGCGTATCCAAACCAAAACGTTCGTAAACAAATCTTGAACTTCTGTAAGGTCTACCTGTTGCAATAACAATTTTGTGCCCAAGATTTTGTAATTTTTTCATAAACAAACAAAGTTCTTCGGATAAGGAATCGAAGTCATAAAGAAGTGTTCCATCCAAGTCCAAAGCAATTAAATAATTTTCCATGAGATCACCTTTTAAATATTATCTCATAAACAACAAAAATACGCAAACGATAAATTATTGATTAATCACCACAAATAAGGTATAATTTGTATGATAGAGGGGTGTACAATATGAGCTTCTTTTTAACTGCATTTCCAATTAATATTCAATTTTTAGAGATTACTCTTCCAGATATTTATACATTTGTTTTAGGACTTTTTACTGGGTTTGTTCTTTTGGCATTGTTTGTTGCGTTCTTCTTAATTACAGGAAGAAGGAAAAAAAGCAAAATTAAATTTTCGAAACAAACACCTCTTGATGATCAAATCATTGAAAGCATGATTGAGGCAAAACAAAAAGAACTAATTTCTACCGTTAAATTAACAGATAACGCGTATTTTAAAGTTGCGTTTGATTTGTCTTTTGATTTAATGAATGAAATTGCCAAATATTATTTTCCGGATTCAAAGTATCCTATGTATGAATTATCCGTTCAAGAAATTTTGAATTTGAATTTTTATATCACAAAAAGAATAGAAACGCTTGTGAATTCAAAATTCATACGTCATTTTAAGAATCATCGAATTTCTACCATTATTAATTTGTTAAATAAGAAAAAAGCTTTAGACAATTCTAAATTAATGAAATTTAACAAAAAATATAAAATTTCAAAACTTTATACGGTTGGAAGAACCGTATTAAATTATGCAAATCCGATTTTTTGGTTTCGTAAATTAGCCATTAAACCATCTACTACCTTGGTCACAAAAGAAGTTTGTAAGTTTATCATAAGCATTTTTGGTGAAGAAACCAATAATATCTATAGTAAAAAATTATTCCAAGAACCAGACGACGTTTTATTACTTGAAAAAGAATTTGATGAACTAGTTGAAAGCGAAATCGAAAAAACAGAAGTCTAGGAGGTCTAACATATGTTGTTTAAGAAAAAGAAGCTATTAGATCGAATCGTCCCGGCAAAATCAAGAACCGAGGACACAAGACCTTTTTTTATTCCTCAAATTAACAAGTTAGAAGACAAAGAGACGAAAAAACAAAAGTTTGTTTCGCCTATTTTTGGCAAATCTGTAAAAGATGAGGTCTCTGATTTTAATGATCGGAAACACTATGGAGACATCGATAAAAAATATGATGCATTTCGAAAACATAAAAAATTAAGTAAAGATGAAGCCAAGAAAAGATATGGCGATTCTTATTATGATTTTGTCTCAGTCACTAATAAAGATGTATCAAATATTCATACAGGCAATTTAACCGCTGATGATTTATTGAAACGAAAAATTGAAGTTCCAGAAGACACAGCTGAACCTTTATCAAAAGATTTGAAAGTGAAAGAAGTTCCTTTAAATGAATTCTTCGAAAAAGCAACCGATTACGAACAAGAACAACAAAAGCCTTCCACTCCGGAAGATGATGTGTTACGAGATATTGTAAATCATGGAGAAGAAGACTCTTTAGATATAGACCGCTTTTCTCCTATTGATGAAGAAGAGGAAGAAGATGTTTTATTTCAAGAAAACACCGTTTCCATTCATAAAGCAAATCAAGAAGAGGAAGTTCAGTTTGATGACGACTTTGAATACGTCGAAAAAACAGTAAAAAAAGTTTCTATTTTGCCTACTGATATAAAAGAAAAAATCAAAAAACAAATCATCAACGGATTTGATGATTATTGCTTGCCTCCTATTAGTATTCTAAAAAAATCAAAACCAAAAACAGGAGTGGAGGCTTCTTGGGTTAAAGAAAACATCGATGTGATAAATCAAACCTTATTATCCTTTGACATTGATGGCGAAGTAACTAACTATACAAAAGGGCCTACCGTCACAAGATATGAAATTTCTTTAGGCGCAGGAGTTCCTACTAAAAAAATCACTTCTATAAGCGATAACATCCAAATGAGTTTATCTGCTCTTTCTTTGCGGATTGAAGCTCCAATTCCTGGGAAAAACACCGTAGGAATTGAAGTGCCAAATAAAATAAGAGAATCTGTATTCTTTGGAGATGTAGTAGATAATGTTGTTTTCTTACAATCAGAAGATCCACTTTTACTTGCGATAGGACTTGATATTGATGCAAATCCAGTTTATACCTCAATTGAAGCTATGCCTCATGGACTGGTTGCAGGGTCCACACAATCAGGAAAATCTGTATGTATTGCTTCTTTAATTGCTAGTATTCTTTATAAAAACAAACCAGATGAAGTTAAACTTTTATTAATTGATCCAAAGAAAGTTGACCTTCAACAATTCTCAGACATTCCTCATTTAGTGACTCCTATCATTGATGAATCCAAAATGGCAGTTGAAGCGTTAAAGTGGATGGTCACAGAAATGGAAAGAAGATATGACGTTTTAAAGAAATTTAAAAGTGTCAATGTGAAAGATTACTATAAAAGAAGATTTGATGATCCCGAATTCGAAAAAATGCCAAGAATTGTGGTAATCGTCGAAGAAGCATCCGATTTATTAATTTCGGGTGGAAATGAAATTGAAGATAACATCTTAAAATTAACTCAAAAATCAAGAGCAGTTGGTATTCACTTATTGCTTGCGACTCAAAGACCATCTGCGGATATCTTAAAAGGTTCCATTAAAGCTAATATTCCAACACGATTTGCTTTTAAAGTGCCATCATCAACCGATTCTTCTGTTGTTTTAGACACGACAGGTGCTGAAAAGTTACTTGGAAAGGGAGATATGCTTTTATCTGAGAACGGCTTAATTCGACGCCTTCAAGGAGCTTATTTATCACCAGAAGAAATTGAAGAATTAACCGAGTTTATTAAAAATCAAGCATATCCTCAATACATGTTTACTCACGAAACATTAACTGAACATTCAAAAAGTACGGAAGAGTCTCAAGAATTAGATGAATTATTTGGCGAAATCGCAAGATACGTAGTGTCAGAAGATAGATGTTCCTTAAATAAAATAACGCAACAATTTGGAATCGGATTTAACAGGGCTACTCAAATTGTTGGCTCCCTTGAACTTCATGGAATTGTATCGGTTAATGCAGGTACTAAGCCAAGAGAAGTTTTAATTGGTTATGAACGATTAGAAGAAATTTTACAGAATGTAGGAAGAGCATAATATAAATGGATGAATTCGAAGAAATAGTAGAAATAAATATCGATACCGAAGCGCAAAATCTTGAAAATAAAAAATTGATGACAAAATCGTTTCGAAAAATCATCAGCTTTATTATTTTCGCTTTTGTGATTGTTATTTTATCCATTATTTTACAATCTAAGCCACTTTTTATCTTTAATTTTAGTTCATCAGGAGATGACACCGACACAATAAATCAATTCTTTGGAATTGTAAGTTATGTTTTTATGACAGGAACTCTGATTTATATGTGCTTTTTTGTGTATCTTTACTTTCAAAGAAAAAAAAATCCCATCGAAAAACAACTTTTAACACTTAACTCCTTTAAAAAGCATTATAATGCTTTTGATTTATTAGGCGTTGTACCAGCATTTTTAGTGTTTGTTATTATTGTAAATGGTTTTTTCTTTGGTTTTGCGACAGTCATTGGACCTTCTATGCAACCCACATTTAATTGTGGAGATTATGTAATCATCAACCACTATGATGCTGAGTATAGCAAGGATGATATTGTAATATTATTTGAACCTGATACCAGTTTAAAATTAATCAAAAGGCTTGTAGGACTGCCAGGCGATACATTACTGGTAAGTGAAGAGGGCGTTTTTATTAATGGAGTTCAAATTGAAACATATATGGATTTACCCCACCCGACTTATTTTACTTCCACCATTACAATTGAAGAAGGCTATTATTATGTTCTAGGTGATAATCGTACTAATTCAACTGATTCGAGAATATTTGGACTAGTTTCTTTTGAAGACATGATTGGAATAGTTGTGTTTAGAGTTGCTTCAGGAGCGTGTCCAGTTATTACCTAAAGAGGTGAACGATTTGAAACAAATTCAATGGTTTCCAGGCCATATGGCCAAAGCAAGAAGACAAGTAGAAGAAAAATTAAAACTCGTTGATATCGTTTTTGAGTTACTCGACGCAAGAATTCCTATTTCTTCTAAAAATCCGATGATAGAAGAAATGATCAAAGACAAGCCACGGCTTGTTCTTTTAAATAAGGCCGATTTAGCAGATGCGGCAGAAGTGAAAAAATGGATTGAATACTATAAAAAATTAGGAATTGTCGCATTAGCGACCAATTCGTTAACAGGTAATCCTTTAAACGACGTCTTAAAAAAATCAGAAGAAATACTCATTAATTTGCGTGAGAAAGAAATCAAAAGAGGAATGAAAAGTCGTCCATTTCGAGCGATGATTTTAGGAATTCCAAACGTTGGGAAGTCTCAGTTTATCAATCGTTTGGCAGGGAAGAATAAGGCAAAAACAGGAGACAAGCCTGGTATTACCAAAATGCAGTTATATATCCGTGCGGGCAAAGATTTAGAATTGCTTGATAATCCAGGAATTCTATGGCCGAAATTTGAGTCAAAAGAAGTTGCTCTTCATTTAGCTTTGATTGGATCGATTAAAGATAACATTTTACCTATGGATGAAGTGGCTATTTTTGGACTTGAATTTTTAGCCAATAATTATCCACAAGCATTAAAAGATCGTTATAATTTAGATCAAATTGATATAGAACATCCAGTCGAATTGTTAAAAGCAATTGGATTAATGAGAGGCTGTTTGCTTCCAGGAAATGAAATCGATTTTGATCGAGTTTTTAATTTAATCTTATTTGATTTTAGAAATCAAGCTTTTGGTAATTTATCATTAGAAAAAGTGAAAGACAATGTATGAATATGAAAAAGAATTGCTACACCAAGGATTTTTAAATATTTGTGGAGTAGATGAAGCGGGAAGAGGTCCTTTAGCCGGACCAGTTGTAGCAGGGGCTGTTATCTTAGATCCCAATGTTTTTATAGATGGATTAAACGACTCCAAACAACTATCGAAGAAAAAAAGAGACTATTTAGCAAAAGAAATAAAGGAAAAAGCAAAAGCTTATGGAATTGCTTTTGTAAATGAAAAGGAAATTGATAAAATTAACATCTACCAAGCATCTAAAAAAGCAATGCTTTTAGCAATTGAAAAATGTAACATAACACCTGACTACATATTAAGCGATGCCATGCCTTTAACAGAAATTACCATTCCAAGTTTACCCCTTATTAAAGGAGATACTTTGAGTGCTTCCATTGCTGCCGCAAGTATTTTAGCAAAAGTCACAAGAGATGAATTTATGGAAGAAATGGCTCTTAAATATCCGGGATATGGTTTTGAAAAACATAAAGGGTATCCAACATTAATTCACATGAATGCTTTAAAACTACTGGGAGTATCAGAAATTCATAGATTAAGTTATGCTCCTATCAAAAGAATGATTCAAGAACAACTACGATTGGATTTATAAGGAGAAGAAATCATGAACAAATACAAAGCAGTTATTTTTGATTTAGATGGAACCTTGCTTGATACCATCGACGATTTAGGCGATAGTATGAATCATGTTTTATCTTTATATGGAATAGCTCCCTTTACCAAAAAGGATTATTTTTTATTTGTGGGAGATGGAGTTGATGCTTTGGTTGAAAGAGTATTAACTCATTCAAATCAATCTTTAGAAATAAAAACAAAAGTGAAAGAATTATATATGCAAGAATATGCAAAAAAGCAACGAAACAAAACAACTCCATATCAAGGAATTCCAGAATTACTTGACGCTTTACTACAAGAGAAAGTGTTAATTAATGTTTTATCAAACAAACCAGATAAAGATACCATTTCGGTTATTTCAGCCTTTTTTAAAGAAGTGCCTTTTACATACATTTATGGAAAGAAAGACCACTATTTACCAAAACCAGATGCAAAACTTTTAGAGGAAATGATTCGTCTTTTACACCTTCCAAAGTCAGAAATTTTATATGTAGGTGATACTTCAACCGATATATTAACTGCAAAAAGAGCAGGGCTTTCTTCGGTTGGTTGCTTATGGGGATTTCGTGATGAAGAAGAATTAAAAAATGCACAAGCGACTTTCATTGTAAAACATCCTTTAGAAATTTTATCAATTGTGAAAGAAGGGATTTAAATGATTATCAAACCAGAAGGATTATTAAAACAAGACTTAACTGGAAAAATCATTGTTTTTCCTACTGATACAGTTTATGGAGTTGGCTGTTTGTTAAAGGATGAAGCTTCGATGAAACGAATCTTTGAATTGAAAAAAAGAGAAGAAACAAAACCAATGGCAATTTTAGCTGGAAATTTATTTGATTTATACCCTCTAGTTCAAAATGTGGAAGACGTTATTCCTTATGCAAAAAAATATTGGCCTGGTGCTTTAACACTTGTTCTAAAGAAATCCAGTAACGTCTCAGACATCGCTACTGCTTTTCAAAATACGGTAGGTATTAGAATTCCAAATCATCAAGATGCTTTAATCATATTAAATCATTTTGGACCGATGGTCGTTACTAGTTTAAATTTATCCAGTGAACCCGCTATCTTAAAATTTGAAGATGTGTTAAGATTTAAAGATAAAGTGGACTATATTATTGATGGAGGAAATTTAAATGGAATTTCTTCAACGGTTTATGACATTATAAACCGAAAAATATTACGACAAGGAAATGTGATTATACAAGATTAGTTTTTTGTTTTAAGGGAGGTTAAAAACCGTGATTAACACAAAAACTTTAAAACGAGTAAAACAAACATATCAAATTGATTTAATCGAAGATGTGT
>JAHIRM010000045.1 GCA_018818595.1 Bacillota bacterium | reverse complement strand
TAAAAACAAAACACCCCTTGTAGGAAAACATTCAAGGAGTGTTCGCGTCATTGGGACATTCCCATAACATCAACACTGGTATTATAGCAAACTTTTTAAAATTTGTCAAGGGGTTGATGTTAAATTCTGTTTTGAAGTGCAAAAAACAACCAAAAAGAAAACATAGTGGAAATAAGGTATACTAGAGATGTATAATTCACTAAATACCAATCACTATGTCTTCTTACCACCATCTTACACAAAAAAATCGAACAGAGCTAGCATTTATGCTTCGAGAAGGATATGATCAAACCGACATTGCAGATAAATTAGAAACATCTAATTCAAGCATTAATCGGGAATTAGCCAGAAACAGTGACCAAATAACCGGAGAATATCATGCACGTTTAGCTCAAATGTCTGCTGAAAGAAGGCGAAAACAAATTCATATTCCCGGGCAGAAAATTGCCGAAAATAAAGACTTGAAAGAGGTCGTTGAATCGAGAATAAAGAAATACTTCTCACCGGAACAAATTGCGGGAAATCTTAAAAATGAATACGGGAAAACAATAGTTGGTAAAGACACTATTTATGCATACATTTATAACTTTGCGCCCGAACTACAAAAGTATCTAAGATTTCAAAAAAACAAATATAGGAAAAGGAAAGGAACTAAACAACGAGAAAAACGCCGAGAAGAGGATAAAAAACGTAGAATAGATGAACGACCCGAATATGTTGAAAAAAAAGAGGAGTTGGGACATTGGGAAGGTGATACTGTTTGGAGCAAAGACAAACAATATGCTATTGTAACGTTAGTTGAGAGAGTTAGTGGTATATCCCTCGCCCGGATAGTTCCAAATAAATCAGCCGAGGAAGTGAATAAAGCTATCATCTTATTATTCTCTAAAATACCTTCTAACCAACGTAAAACACTTACGCTTGATAACGGCTCTGAATTTGCAAAATTTGAAGAGCTTGAAAAGATATTGGGTATTATTATTTATTTTGCATATCCCTATCATTCGTGGGAAAGAGGCGCAAATGAAAACTTCAACGGTCTTCTCAGGCAATTTTTCCCTAAAGGAATGTGTTTTTATCTCCAACATCAATCTAAACTTCAACGATGCATTAATTTATTAAATAATCGACCGCGTAAACGTCTCAGTTACTTTTCTCCATTACAAATTTTTTCTTGTTGCACTTCGTAGCAGAATCCAAGACAAGCCTCACTAAACCTGTTTTTTTTCTATAAATAATGCTAAAATAAAATCAAATAATTAATCAAAAACAATATGCCAAAAGTACCTCGAGGAGAGTGGGAACCAATGACTAATCCCGAATCACCGGAATATAATCCCACAAAAAAAGAGCTTAAAACCGATCAGGAAATGATTGAACACCTGCGAGCAGATATTCATTTTACTCAACAACAAATCGGCAAAACAGAAGAAGATCCTTTTACCGGCGAAAAAAGTAAATATTCAGCCATCAGCCCGGACGATCTCTGGGATCGACTGGGTTATCTACGTATTGACTATCTAGACAACCTAAAAGACCCGGATGAAAAGAAAAAGTTCGAAAAACAAATTGCCGAACTGGAAAAAAAAGTTTACCAGCAGTACATTCCCTATATTGACACAAGAATAAATAATTTTGGTTGGAAAAATTCTCCACTGCGTGAATCTTTTGGTAGAAAACCAGAACCCGATGAAATTGAGGAACAGTTTGCGGCGGCTGATTGGACGAAAAAAAATATTAAACTGACAGATGATGAAAAGCTGGAATTTAACGGTGAGTTAACTCGATTACGGCAAAAATTTGAACGGTATAAAAAAGAACCGACTGCTTTTGACTTTGATGAACTGAAAGAAAAACTATACGAAGAGCTCTTTTCATGGAGATTTTACGGGGGTGATTATGGTGTTCAAAAAATTAAAATGTATGATGAAAAAGCATTTGCCAAAGAAATGAAATATTATGACGGACTTGTAGCAAAAGCCAAAGAACTGCAAAAGATAGCCAAAGGCATGAAAGATGAAGAAATAAAAACGGAATGTACAAAGAAATCAGAATCAATGAGATTTTGGACAGAAAGGGAAAAGGCAACAATTGAATTTCCCAAAGAATATGCAAAAATGGAAGGGACCCTGAAAGATCTGCTTCAGCGCGCCAAAAACAAAGAAACAATTACCGACGAAGAATTGGAAAGAGTTGATGCAAAACTTAATGAATTTGAACAAAAATCATCTTCTTGTTTATATATTTTTTTAGGTTCAAAATGACAATGCCCGTCTTTTCTATCCATGCCAGTCCAGCCATTGAAGCAATACATCCCATAATCTTTTTTCCAATAACAACAATTTTTACAAATTTTTG
>JAHIRM010000044.1 GCA_018818595.1 Bacillota bacterium | reverse complement strand
GCCGTCTTGTTCCCTGATATCAGTCAGGTCAAAATGAGTTAGTAAATCTTCCGGGAAGAAATGCTTTAAAATATCTTGTGCTTCCATGTAGCTAAATTAATTGTATTTCATTTTCCCCACCTGTTTTATCGGGTGAACCGTAAAACAAAGCAGTGATAATTATATTTACGAGGCAGTAAAAAAAGGAGTGGACGAAAAATTACCTCCTGAAATTGCTGACGGGATCAATGATGTCAGTATGCGTACAGAATGGAACAAATCTGCACCAACAGAATTTGCCTTGCCAACCGAAATTTGGCGAGAAGTGGTTGACCGCAGAAACCGGTATTCAGAAATTAGAAGTAAGATTAGCAATGGTGAAATTACTGCAATAAATGATTTTATCACATACAACCTGAATATTCGCCAGTTTGCACAGGATGTTGTTGAAAACACGACTGATCCTGAATTTCTGAAACACTTTTACAAATCACTCAACAGCTTTACCATTATTGACCCGACCTGCGGTTCCGGGGCTTTTCTATTTGCAGCCATGAATATTCTTGAACCGTTGTATGAGAGCTGTATTCAGCGCATGGAAAATTTTGTTGCCGAAGCGACAAAAGGGAAATACAAATTCTTTGAAGAAGTTTTGGAACAGGTGAAAAGCCCCGAACATCCCAACCTGAGTTACTTCATTTATAAAAGCATCATACTTAGAAACCTCTACGGAGTGGATATAATGAAGGAAGCTGTTGAAATTGCAAAACTCCGCTTATTCCTAAAATTAGTTGCAACGGTTGAAGTTGATTACCGCAAACCTAATCTGGGCTTAGAACCTTTGCCGGATATTGATTTTAATATAAGGGCTGGTAATACTTTAGTAGGTTTTGCAACCGAAGCCGAACTGGAAAAATCACTGATTGAAGATTTGCTGGGTTCCATTGTGAAAAATGAAATTGAAGAAAAATGTGATATTGTTGCCCGGGCTTTTACCCGATACAAAGACATTCAATTAGGCGATGGTGATGACTACAAGGGTTTTAAGAAAGCTAAAGAAGACCTGAATATACGATTAGCTGAACTCAACCACGAACTAAACCTTTTATTACATAAACAATCTACCGCCATAATATATGCCGACTGGTTGAGAACTCATCAACCCTTTCATTGGTTTGCGGAATTTTATGAAATAATACATTATAAAGGCGGTTTTGACGTGGTGATTGGGAATCCGCCTTATGTTGAGTATTCAACAGTTAAGAAATTTTATACCCTAAAAGACTTTGACTGTTTATCATCTGGTAATTTATATTCGTTTGTAATAGAAAGAGCTATTAAAATTCAAAAGGAAAATTCATATAATGGAATGATAATTCCTTTAAGTGCATATTGTACGGATAGAATGGCCTCTTTCCAAAAAGTCAAATTTGAGAACTGCTCTGAATTGTTTTTAAGTTATTATGCTGAAAGACCAAGTAAACTATTTGAAGGAGCAGAAAGAAATTTGGTAATTTCTCTTTTTAAAAAGAATGGTAAAACAAAGATTGAAAAAACATATACGACATATTACTACAAATGGAATTCAGCATTTCGTGATTTTTTGTTCGACAATATTTCATATACAGAAGCAAAGGCAACAATTATAACTGGAATTGTTCCGAAAATTAGTACTAATGAAGAATTGTCAATTATCAAAAACCTTAGAACAGTAAAGAAAAATATTGGTTTCTATACTTCAAGAAGCAAAACAAATCATTACTTGTATTATCGAAATAGTGGTGGTCGGTACTGGAAAATAATAACAGATTTTCAACCAAAGTTTTTTCTAAATGGTAAAAGAGGCGTCTCCTCAAGGGAAAGCTATCTTTATTTCGGTGATATAAAAACATTAAAAATCACGGTTGCATTACTGAATAGCTCAACATATTATTGGTATTATATTATGCACTCCGATGCAAGAACCAATAATCCAAGCGATTTAAAAGAGTTTCCAATTGACATTGAAAATATTCCTGATAATTTAAAAAATAACCTATTAATTGTATGCGACAAATTAATGAAAGATTTGGATAAAAATTCAATTATGCAACCTGCAAAATATCAAACTGGAAATGTTGAATTCCAGCAATTTTTTCCTCAGAAATCAAAACCCATCATTGACGAAATCGACACAGTATTAGCGGAGTATTATGGTTTCACGGCAGAGGAGTTGGATTTTATTATCAATTATGATATAAAGTACAGGATGGGTAAGGAGTTGGAGAATGGGGAGGATGAAGAATAAAAATATAAATATGGCAAAGAAAAAAGAGCAAACAGCATTTAATCCCAGACCATACATGGAATTGGCAATTGAGGAGATGAATAAGAGCCTTAATGAACCAAGACCAGATGGTAAAGTACCTCCCAAGGTTGGGGCAATTTTGCTATTTCAGGATGGAAAAATTGAAAGGGCTCACAGAGGTGAGCTCAGAGATGGTGATCATGCGGAATTTACCTTGCTTGAAAGAAAACTTGGAAATAAAAAACTTGATGATTGTATTCTGTTTACTACACTTGAACCTTGTGTTGAAAGAACACCTCCAAAAATAGCTTGTTGTAAGCGAACCTCAAAAGCAAGAATAAAAACGGTTTACGTTGGCATCATTGATCCTGACCCAACTGTTTCAACTAAGGGGATTGATCATTTAGAGAGGCATGGGATAATTGTTAAAATGTTTGACCGTGATCTACAAAAGCAGATTGAAAGTGAGAATAAGGAGTTTCTAAAACAGGCTTGGGAAAGGAAGAGAAAAGCTGCAGAAGAGGATTTTTCTAAACCAATTGAACAACCAATTTCCAATTCAACATTCGATAAACTTTCTGTTGAAGCACTTCAAAAATTTATCAATCAAGCTAAGTTACAATATAAGATTGACCAGCCTGAATTTAAAGATTATTTGATTGATATGGGAGTATTGAGTCTTGATAAATCTGACAATACCTTTAAACCCAATGGATATGGCATATTGCTTTTTGGCAATGACCCACGCAATACATTTAAGGGGGCTGCTTTGAAATGTACAGCAAAACTTGGCAACTATGAATTTAAACCCGAGAGTTTCGATCAGGCATTGGTTCTAGTTCCTGATTTGGTTCAAGAATGGCTAAGAAAGGTGTTAGCTCAGGAAAAGGACACGTCATCATTTAAAAGAGGAGAAAAAGAGAGTTTCCCACTTGAGGTTCTTCGTGAGGCTTTTATTAATGCAATCGTTCACCGAGATTATTCTATTGGAGGAGCTAAGAATATGATCAACATAACTGATGATGCAATAATTGTTAAAAGTCCCGGTGCTCCTCCCTCAACCATTACATTGGAGCAATTGAACACATTCAAAGCTCCTTCTTACAGCCGAAATCCAGTAATCTCATTGGTATTCAACAAAATGGGTTATGTTGAAGAAACTGGTTTGGGAATGGCTGCATTAAAGTCTTTAAATGAAAAGTATAGTTTGCCTTTACCTGAATATACTTATGAGGAACCATTACTAACTTTGATATTTCCTAAAACTTTGGAAGCAATTAAAAAAGTTAGTCAACACCCTAATGTTGCTAAACTTAATGATGCTCAATTAAAAGGATATGAGTGGCTGAAAACTGTTAGCGAGGCCAGTACAAGGGAATATTCATCTCATTTTGATATTGGCTATAAAACTGCTCAACGACATCTTGCTGCAATGAAAGAACTTGGTTTAATACGTGATAATGGAGAAGATGCTAATTCGCCTAATTATAAATATGTTGTTAATGAATAAGATAAAGTACTTGGACAAGAAGCTGGACATAGTGTCCAAGTATGTGGTAAAAAAGCTACTAATTAAGATAAGCTTGGACAAGAAGTTGGACATAGTGTCCAAGTAAGCCATTTTAGTAAAGAAAGAACTGATGAAAGAAACAAATGAGATTATAGTGCAACATAGACAAGAAGATAGTCATGCTGTCTATGTTAGGGGTAATAAAGATGGTAATAATGCTAAACATAGACATGGACATGCTGTCTATGTTGGTAGCGATGGAAATAGTAATAAAAAGTAGGGAGTAGTTCCTAATATAATTGCTGATAATGATTGTGTTAGAAGAAATAGTATAATTAAAAGTGGGGAGCTTAATTAAAAAAAGTGGGAAGTTATTAATGTAGTTGGACATAAACTTGGACATGGTGTCCAAGTTAAAGATGTAATCGAAAATGAAGATAGAACAACTAATAGGAAATGAGACATTGTTAGAGCTAAAGAAAACAGCTTTTTTATGCAGCCGGTCTATTCCTGCATCCGTTGTATTGAAATGCTATGATTGGGCAATTGAGCAAAGAGAAGCCGGAAATTGTATCATCAGCGGTTTTCATAGCCAACTTGAAAAAGATGTATTTCATTATTTGCTGAAAGGCAAACAACCAATCATTATTGCATTAGCCAGAGGATTAAAAGAAAAGATTGAACCGGAACTTATTGAACCAGTAGAAGAAGGAAGAATTTTAATCATCAGCCCTTTTGACAAGACAGTAAAACGAGTAACCGAACAAACAGCCGAAATAAGAAACAAAATGATGATTGAACTTGCAGACAACATTACAGTCGGATATGCAAGCGAAGGAGGGAACCTGGAAACACTATTAAAAACAACAAAAAAGGAATTAATAAGATTAGTATGAGCCATCGCAGCAGCCACACACATTGTCAAGCCCCACAAGCCCAAGCTCTAACCAAAGCTTGCCAAAGAGTGTGTCTGCCCCAACACAGAGAGAATTTCAAAATTTTCCTCCCACTCCTAAAGAAAGAATTAAAACACGCCAACACACAGGCGACCCAGATAGAAAAGAAAATGAAACGAATGACAAGTTTAATATGAAAGTGCAAATTGACACTGACACACGGACAGACAAGAACCGCCAGTGCATAATAAATAGGACTCTGAGTGGTCGGTACGACCCAGCGATGAGTCGGTGTTGAACTACACCCGCCGGGTTCAGGGCTATGTACATATCGCCCGATTTATAGTTTTAATTGAAATTTTTTAGGATAAAGTTCTTTGACGTAT
>JAHIRM010000043.1 GCA_018818595.1 Bacillota bacterium | reverse complement strand
TGGAGTATTGATGAATTATGGATGCAAAAATTAAAAATATATTGCAAATTTCAAATTTAGAATATTTATTTTCAAGGGATTTATCATACTATTGTTCAAATTGACACTTTGTGAATCTAAAAAACTCAATAGGTTGTCACTTTTTGTAAAGCGTCACTTTTCAGCAATTACTCTTACTACTGTAGTGGGAGAATCCTCGCACATTATCGTCGTGACGATTATTTTGTAAAATGAATATTTTATGGAACGGAAATTTAGGGAATTGACCCTTGAAAATTGCCACATCATTCACTCAAAGATGATGAAAAGAGAAATGACATATGAAGAAGTTAAAAGGATCTACCACTGTTCGAAGATTACAATTATAAATCGATTTCTTCATTTGAATCTCCCCATTCCTATGTTTAATCAATCCAAAAGACCCATTTTAATCTCTGATAAAGATATCAAAAAGGTCAAAAAATATTTACAGAAGTTCAAAGTTGGATATCGAAGATGTTCTGAGGCTCTAACATTACGAGGATACTTAATCAGCGAATGGAAAACAAGAAAAATATTCGAAATGGAAGGATTGTACTGTTTTGAAAAACCATTCAAAGAAATCAATCCCCATCCCTCTCGATTTGTTGCATCTTTTGCTGGACAAATATGGCATACTGATCTTCATTTTATTCAAAAAGGAGAGCATCAAGAGATTATCATTGCATTTGTTGATGATAGATCACGTTATATTGTTCATGCGGAAGTCATTGAATCCAAATCATCATTGCATACGGCTAATGTCCTTCGAAATGCTCTTTTAGGTAATCCTAAACCTCATACTCTTGTTATCGATAATGGAACTGAATTCATTGGGCACAATTTTCAAACAGTGTTAGAAGAGTTTTCCATTAAGTGTCATCGGACACATCCATACACCCCAGAAGAAAATGGTAAAATCGAACGATTGTGGAGAACTCTCTATTCAACGTGTACCGAAAACACGAGTCTACAAGATCTAATTCAAGAGTATAACTATTATTGGCCGCACCAATCTCTTCGAGGATTAACAGGTCAAAAAATGACTCCTAAACAAGCATGGGATACAATGGAGCATTGGGAGAATCAGGAAAAGATAAGCATAATTTATTCCCAAACGAGTGAAGAACAAAATGAATAAACTTCCAATCTTTAATATTATATTTTCCAACCAACCTTAACCCGCGAGCGAAGCGAGCGGGTTAGTGAGAGAAAATTGAGCGCAGCTCAATTTTCTCTCACTAACCCATTTCATATCTTCCAAAAATAAAATTAGTATTTTCATCAATATATATATTTTAAATTTGGGCAATGAGAAACAATGAGAATAGTATTTGAAATCATTGACTAATCTTAACCCGCGAGCGAAGCGAGCGGGTTAGTGAGAGAAAATTGAGCTGCGCTCAATTTTCTCTCACTAACCCTTTATTATTTTGATTAAATGAACGAATAGAATTTAAATAATAGGTATAATAATTAACATTCATTTTTTTCCCTTCATCAATATATGGAGTATAATGAAAATAGTATGTATTACTAGATACATTTTTAGTATACACATTTTTTATGAAATTTGAATTTGAGGGAATAATAAGTGTTAAATTATATTTTGATAAACCTAGGGCAAGAATAGTGATTACATGATTATTTATAGATTATATACCATATTTTTTTGATTGGAATCAAGTAGGGAAATCTGTTTGAGATTGCATTTGAGGAATGAGAAGTCATTCAATAATTGAAACTTTTTAAATTTAAGATCAATTATGTTAAACAAAGTTTAACCTTTTTATTTACAAAATAATCGTCACGACGATAATGTGCGAGGATTCTCCCAATATAAGTCCGTTTCTTATTATGAAAGCTCCATTTTACATTTTACAAAATTTACATTTTACATTTTTCAAAAATACGTTGGGCGTCTTTTCCTCTTGGGAGAGTTTTTTATTTTCACCATATTATTCAATGTGGGATAAATGGGATAAATCAAGTCAATTTTCTGAGAGGTCTGTTTGGTTGTGGGATAAATGGGATAAATCAAGTCAATTTTCTGAGAGGTCTGTTTGGTTGTGGGATATATGGGATAAATTAAGTCAATTTTCTGAGAGGTCTGTTTGGTTGTGGGATAAATTAAAAATACGTTATTTTTTTTATCCCAGATTTTTAAAAATTTTTATCCCAAATTATAATTAATCCCAAAAAGTCGCCACACTAGTTTCCTATTGTATAGTCTTATAGGAAAATATATAAAAGAAGTTTACATTTCTTCTCAAGACAGATACTTTGACTTTACAAAACTTTTTGACTTTATCACAGAGTCATGACAATTATTTTTTG
>JAHIRM010000042.1 GCA_018818595.1 Bacillota bacterium | reverse complement strand
TCCGTTTAATACCCACAATAGAGCCAGCTAAAATCCAGTTATTTGAAGGAAGCATTAATTCTTGGTTTGAACAAGCACAAACTGTCGGTTCAGCGTTTGACCCGATGTTAGGCAAAGAAGCGTCTTCTGGGACGACATTTAGGGAACAGGAACGCACGGTTTATCAAGGAAGAGGTTTACACGATAGGCGAAGAGGGCAAAGAGCCAAGTTCATTGAGGAATTGTATCGCTGGGATATTATACCAAGAATGAAAAAGAAAATTTTAAATGGCGTTAATTTTCTTTCCACATTAACCGCAGAAGAGATGAAATGGGTATCTGAAAGAATGATAGAAAATCATGTCAACAAACAAAGAAATGAACAGGTATTAAACGGCGAATTGCCAACTTCAAAAGAAATATTAAAGGAGCAATTTTATGAGGAGTTTAAGAAAGTCGGCAACAAATGGCTTATTGAAATACTCAAAGGTGAATTCAAGGATGTAGAAATAAAAATGGGTATTAACATTTCAGGAAAACAGAAGAACTTAATGGCAATGACAGACAAAATACTTTCAATTTTCCAGTTTATTTTTTCAAATCCTGCTGGATTTCAGCAAGTAATGCAAATGGACGGAATGGCGTCTGCCTTCAATGATATTTTAGAGTTTAGTGGAATTAACGGGGTTGATTTTTCCAATTTAGGTCAATTACCACCTGAAGCGCAACCTGCCGGCAAGGTAGAAGTGCCGCAAACATTAACGCCACAAAATGCTTGATACCACACAACAACAAAAAATACGGAACTTTATGTCAGATAGAATAATGTCCGGTGCCGTGAAAACAGTATTAAGGGAAACATTTTTGAAGTCATCGGGGACGCAGGATGTTCAAACATTGGCTTCAGAAAGAATGGCGATAAATTTATTAGAAGACGGATTTAAGGAATTAAAAAAGTTTTCCAACAAAGCGGAACAAGAAATTAAAGAGTTAAACAATGTTGGTTTATAAATTAGGTCGTATATTAAAAGTTTGATATAATAAGAATATGAATAAATTATTACTATCAATAGCAATCGCGGGAATAATTGCAGTGGGCGTATTGTGGTATTCACACGAACCAACGCAAGAAATGGCGATAGAATCCCTGGGAGCTGTTGTTCCGATGAATGTGCCGATTGATATTCTTGGCACAAGAGCGGCTACAACAACAACTTATGCAAATTTTACCGGAAATCTTGCGGCAGGAGCTACGACAACAACAAAGAAGCGAATTGGTAATTATGTTGATATGGTTACATTTGACATTTTTGCCGCCAATGCTTCAAGTTCACCGGGCGTAGGAATGACTGCTTATTTTTCTGTCTTAGGTTCAAACGATACCGGTTGTGAAACCGCAACGACAAGCACTATCTATAATGTCCCGATAACATCGGAAATTCGTTGGTTTGATATAGGAAGAAATACCGTAAATCTGGCAAATTCATTAACGCTTGATACATCTACAACAACTTTTCCGTGGACAGGTATTCTGGTTGGAGATTCAACCCAGATAGTATTAAAAGATGTGGTTGCCGAATGTATTGCATTTCAGGCGAATGCTTCTTCAACAAGTTTGAATGTCCAAATGACAACAAGGTCAAGTTTTTACAGGTAATATTAACAACTTAATTTAGGATACAAAATCGTGGAACTGCTAGTTAGCTTCCCCGTGTAATCGTATCCTATTGCGCGGGGAATCTAATCGGCAGTTTCACAACTGTCGGTTTTTATTATTAAAAAAATAATGCTTATGAGTGTAGACCAATATAGATTGCCTTCCTTAAAGGATAAATTTAAGCAACAGGCAGCGGAGGAAGAAGCCGCAAAAAAAGCAATGAAACCCGAAAAGGTTTCCAACATAAAGGTCGGTAAAATTAAAACTAAAAAGAAAAAATGAAAAAGATAAAAACAGATAAGAGCATGTTAATTGGAGTCGGTGTTACTTTGGCTTTAATACTGACAATCGGATTGACTTCATTGGCGAAGGCGGATATCAGTCTG
>JAHIRM010000041.1 GCA_018818595.1 Bacillota bacterium | reverse complement strand
TACGTCAAAGAACTTTATCCTAAAAAATTTCAATTAAAACTATAAATCGGGCGATATGTACATAGCCCTGAACCCGGCGGGTGTAGTTCAACACCGACTCATCGCTGGGTCGTACCGACCACTCAGAGTCCTATTTATTACAAGGCGTTATTTATTCTTTCGTCATTTTATAAACATTTATCATTAAACTAAAGAAACCCCACAAGCCTCCTAAACCTGTAATTCCAGCTAGAATTAATTTTATTTCATTCCAAGCTTCAATAGAAATTAAAATAAATATTAGTAGGATTATTGATATGAGTAATACCAAAATAGCTCTTTTTGATTTTCTTAATTCTGTTTTATGTTTTGTTAATTCGTCTTTTTGATTATCAATTTCTTTTTTAAGAAGAATTAATTCACTTGCATTTGATTTTTCTGCAGCTTTTAACTTTTCTTCTATTTCTGAAAGTTGTTGCTTAACTTTTACCTTTTCAGTTGATTCTTTTTGAAGATTTTCAAATGTCTCTTGTCTTAGTTTTTCTTCCTTTTTCTTTCTTTCTCGCTCTTTTGCAATAGTTTGATGAATCTTTTCATTAAATCTCTCTTTATTTTCATCAGCTAATTCGATTAGTTTTTGAATTCTTTTTGCCGATTGATGAGCAACAGAAGAAAGAAGTACATCATAATCATCATCAGTGACATCAGCATTCTCATTAACGGTTGCATGTAAATCATTTATTAGTTCTTTACTTGCAATTTCTTCATGCAAAGTTTGAAGCATAAGTTCACTCAATCCTACTTTTTTAAGAGTATTATCCAAATTTCTATTGCCTTTTAGCCAAAGTAGACTTGTTAAAGTGTCAGGAAGAATTATTTCACTAATTATCCCTTGTGAATTCTTTGAAATATTAAATTGGTAGAGTGTTTTATTTGCTGAAACAAACCAATATTTTGCCTTTTGTATACTCCGAACAAGAGTTTCTCTTTTATCTCTAACATGAAGGTAAGCGAGTACATCGTGTTCTGCGTTAGCAGATTTTTTTCTTGTGCCCTGAAGTTCCTTAATATCTTTAGATTTTTTGTACTTCTCTATATTAACCTTTGAAATCGTTTCAAGTTCCAAACCTAAATTCTTTTTTATATTTTCTTCTATGTTACTATTAAAGCTTATTAACCAACTCTTATTCTTCCCTAATCTTAAACATGCTTCATTTACAGTTGTTGTTGGTGTATTCTTGTTGTAGTTTTCGATGGCAACCTCGATTACGTGAGAAACTTCTGAAAGTGTAATTCCGAGAAACTTAGCTTTCCCATTAAGTTTATGAATCAATTCGATTAGCTCTTTTGCAGGCTGGGTATCAGATTCGTTTTGTAAATCTAAAGCTCTTAAAATTAGTTGGGTGTCAATAAAGTATTCTTCATTTGAAAGAAATTTTGCATTTAAATCAATTCCCGATTCTAAATAACCAGCTATCACCGAACCAAAATAAATTTTCTCAGCTAACTCATATAAAAATCGATTATTAATTTCAATGTATTCGATGAATTGCACTTGAATCAAATACGATTTATCAATATCTTCTCCATTTAAAGCTTCACCAGCAAAAAAATGAGATAATTTGTTTTTGTGCTTGTCGATGAAATCAACAAATTTTGGAGCTTCTACCGGCGAAATATCTTCATCTGAACAATCACAATAATAATGTTCAAATGCTTTTTGGAGTAGTGCGGAATCGCTTGCTAATTGATTATATATTTTTTCGAGACGGTTAAATGAAAATATTTTTAATTTAAAACTCTTTCCATTTTCATAAATTTCAATACTTGCTTCTTGTTTTTCTTTTCTTGAAAAGCTTTTCGCAGTTGCTTTAATAAGTTGTCTTACTATTGTAATTGGAACATTCAAACCGTACAATTCGTGTATTTCATTTTGAATGTCAATATCAGAGCCATATTCTTTACCTTTTTGTGAGAATTTACTTAAGGCTCGTTTACAAATTGGAATATAAACAGTAGAATAAAGGTCCTGCCCATTTTCTGTTAGCGTAGCTAAAAAATTATACGATGTAAGTTTATTATCATTCATTGTAATAATTTGTTGGTTTCTTTTTTCATAATGCCTTGTAACGGCAGTCCGTCCAAAAACCTCCTGAGGCTTACATTTTTTTTCATCATTACCCCGCTAAATTAGCACATACACTTGTTTAATAAAAGTTGTTTTTTCAGTCACTATATGAAGCGGTTTTTTTTGCCACCGCCAAAACT
>JAHIRM010000040.1 GCA_018818595.1 Bacillota bacterium | reverse complement strand
TGGCAAAAAAAACCGCTTCATATAGTGACTGAAAAAACAACTTTTATTAAACAAGTGTATGTGCTAATTTAGCGGGGTAATGATGAAAAAAAATGTAAGCCTCAGGAGGTTTTTGGACGGACTGCCGTTACCATTCATGCTGAAAAAGAAGAGAAACAAACTAAAAATATCATGACAAGCCAACGCACAAATAGCACATTTGGTTTTTGCCGACACAAAAACCCTCACAAGAAAAACCAAAAGAGCTATTTCTTTGCCGACACACAGAAACAGTAAGTAAAAATGTTTGCATTTAACTCAATAAAAGATTTAATAAGTACTCTCTATAAAGAAAGGGAAATAATTGACTTTCTTTTTTCCAAAAGAAAAAACAGCGTCAAATATGACAATCTTTTAGAGTTTGTGAATTTTGAAGAAGAAAAACTGACTTCTCTAATAGAAAAGAATATTTTAGTTCAATTTGGTAGTACCGTTGATTTAAACCAAGACATTTTGGACTTTCTTGAAAAATTCACTGATTCTATTGAAGAAATTAATTACGAATATACTAGTGGGTTAATCCGAATATTAAAAGAAAACATTCAAAATTGGGAACTTGAAAAAAGACCAAACAAACAGAATGAATATCTTCTTAAAATCAAACGAAATATTGGAAATGTTGGCAAAGATGTTTTAAGAAATGTAACAACATTGAGAGGAAGTGTTGAAGATGTTTTTGCAACAGAAAAAGTTTTCAGTATCAAGAAAAATAAACTTCAGGAGTATGATAATAAAAGAAAAAACCTCGATGACTTATTAGAACAAATTGATGCATTTTTTCGAGAAAGCACTTGGGAATACTTCATTAAGATGGTGCAAGATGATGAGTTAATCCAAATTATTTTGAAACTTGATAGAGATATCATTATTGCCCGACAGAATCTAATTGATATTACTCAAAAAATTCTCGATTTTATAAATCGAATCAGGCAAGATTCCCAAATATTTAAGCATATTCAAAAGATTAAACTTTTAAAAGACCAGCTTTTATTAGCAGAGAAAAGCAATTTCATAGATGTGATTTCAAAAGATAATAGTCTTCAATTTCAGAATGAAATTCGATTTTCAACTCCTTTATCACTCGATTATATTCAGTCAGAAGATGCTTATAATATTCTTCTTAGAATAAGTTATAAGTTAAATAAATCAATAAACATAGACGAAAAATCATCTGGAATTATACGAAATGAATTCTTAAATGGTAAAGACAAAAACCATTATGTTGTTGACACCAATAAACTTAAAGAAAGCTTTTTGTCAAGGGGTGGTGATTTATTTGATTTTATAAACAACTATAATTTTGAGGAGGAACTTTCTTTTGAGGAAAAAGTCACTTTGTTCTGTAAATTAGCCTCACAATTCAGAGATGACTTTTCGATTTCAGACACCTATTCGAAAATTGAAAATATTGAATATGCACTAATTACACCTAAATTATGACAGGAACACCGCCAATACAAACATCAGATATCTTTGAAAGACTTAGCAAAGGACAATTCATTAGCGAAGATAGCGGGAGTGATGAAGTAAAAGATTTGTTCAATATCATTGAGCTAGAAGCCAATTATGAAATATTAAGAGATTATTTTCAACGAATCGGATTCATATTGGAAAAAGGGTCTGGTTACTATTATTTCAGTAGAAAAGAAACCAACCAGATTGTCGAAGATAAAGTTAAGCGAGCATATAAATGGATTGATATTCTCGATTTTTTTAATACTTACGCAAAAGCAATTGATGAGCCGTTCTCTCAGGGTACAATTTTCTCTCCGTCCAGAATATTTGAAAAATCCAAAGTAAACAGTGCATTACAGGAAAAGTTAGAAGCACTCAAAAACTATCAGGAATTTGCAACTGAGAAACCGCTTGAAAGGATTCAGAAACTCTCTCGATATATGGTTAAGGAAACTTTTTTTGACCTTACAAACGAATATTCGGATGAATTCAAAGTACTTGCTTCATATCGTTATTTGCAAAAATTAGTAGTATCAATTGTAATTGAAGAGGAAGAAGATGAAACATTTGAATAAGATTATATTTATCAAGGCTGCAAATATTGACTACCAGGAAATTCAGTTAAATGGAAATGTCCATTTAACCGGAGACCAAGGGGTGGGAAAAACTACAGTTTTAAGGGCTATTTTGTTTTTTTACAATGCGGATACTCAAAAGCTTGGAATTCCAAAAGTTGCAAATAAAAGTGATTTTGCTGATTACTATTTCGAATTTCCTAACTCGCATATTATCTATGAAATTGCAACTAAAGAAGGGAAATATTTAATATGGCTTTACAAGGAACATAATCAACTTTGCTACCGATTTATAGATTCCGAATATAAAAGAGAGTTTTTTCTTGAAGAAACACCAAAGGGGATTCTGCCTTTAAAACCGAATAAAATTTCAGAAAATATTTTAACGCAAACACGACATTCCCGAAAAATTATAAAGTTTACCGAATATCGTAATATTATCTACGGTTCGACAAATCAGATTAATGGATTAAGTCGTAATTTCAAGCAATATTCAATTATTGAAAGTCCTGCCTATCAAAATATTCCTAAAACTATTTCAAATATTTATCTCAACTCAAATCTAAAGTCTGATGCAATAAAAACAACAATTATAAACTCTATTAGTGTTGATGATTTTGCACTTAATGAGGGCAAGGGATATAAAGTTGACCTTAATGTTCTGAGGACGCAACTGAGTGATTTCAAACAAGATTACAACGATATTTCTGCTTATGAGAAGATTAAGCGAAGAGCTGAATTAATTATTCAGAATTATGACGAATTAAACCAGCTTGAACAGACAAAAATACTTACTGCCAGAACATTGGGGGCAAATCAGAAATACCTAACAAACAAAATTGAAAAATTAGAAACTGATTCTTCCGAACTTGATGAGAAGTATACTGATTGTAAAAAGCAAATAAAGGAATTGCAGGAAAATTTCAGTAATACAAAATCAGACTTTGATAAGAAAATTGCTATTGCACAGAAGAATGTAAATGACACGCAAAGCAAAATTAAATACTACGATAATCTACAAAAAGAAAATCTGAAAGGAATTGACACAATTCTGGATTTTGTGGCAAAAGAGTCAATTTTTGAAACTGAAAGAAAAAATGTAGAGAGTGAAATAAATCTGCTAACATCGAAAGTTGCTACAATTGAAGAAAAATACAATTCAATTCTTCAGCAGCTTGAAAATGCACACAATGCGAGTCTTAATATCTTGAATGATAAAAAATCAACTTTAAAAGCAGATTCAGCAAGACAACGAGGTAAAATCATTGAACAATATGCCGAATTTATAGAAGACTTAAGGCAACTATTTGATAAACAATTGGAAGAAGAAGCTGAGATTCAAAATCAGTTGAATGAAAAAGAACGAAAACTTAAGCGTCAAAGAGATAAAATAGACCTTACTCGTTTCTTTGAAGAAGACATTAAATCGGAACAAGACAAACTCATAGATTTCAAAAATCTTATATCAGAAAGCAACAATAAAATCAAATTACATAAAGAAGAAATTGAAAAACTTCAGAATAAAGGTAATCACGAGAAAGAAATATTAAAGCTTCAATTTGAAAACAAAAGAAAAGAGCTTGATAACAAACGCACTGCCACACAAGAAAAGCTTGTTGAAATTGAGGAAAAGCTCGAAGCATTTAAAGATTCACTTCATGAATTTCTGACCAAAAACTATTCTGAATGGGAACAAACAATTGGAAAAGTGTTTGACGAAAAGATTTTACTTTCACAAAATCTTTCCCCACAAATAATTGAGAACAATAAGTCATTTTATGGAGTAAAACTCAATCTTGATGAAATTGATTTAAATGTAAAGACGATTGCTGATTATCAAAGCGAAAAGAATAATTTGATTGCAGTCATTGAGGATATTAAATCGGAATTTCAAAAAGAACAAACAGAGTTTGAAAATCAAGAGCAAAAAATAAACAATAAGTATAATCAGATTCTTAAAAAGCTAAATCAAGAAGTACTTCAAACCAAGACACTTATTACTCAGACTGAGGTGAAATATTCTCAAACAGAACTGAAAATATCAAATCTTCAGAAAGATGCTGAAAAGAAAAAAATAGAAGAATTATCTAAGATTGAACCTTTGATTAAAGAAGTTCTTTTAAATATTGGTAAAAGCAGACAAAAATATCAAGACATAAAATCAGAAAAAGAAAAGAAAGTAAAGGAAAAGCAGGAAGAGCAAAAACAAGAAACCAATAAATTAAAAAGCCATTTCGACAATTTAGAGCAGAAACTGGATGCCCAGATTGTTGAGGAAAAACAAAAATACCTGAGCAAAGTCTCACAGGTCAAAAACGACAGGATGAACGAACTACAAGGCAAGGTTGACACGAACCGCCTCAGTAAGCTAGAAGCTGATAAAGAAAGACTGAATCAAAGCTTAAAGTCAATTAAAGAATTGAATCAAGTCGTTGCCGTGTACAATCAGGATAAAATAAATCTGATTGATAAACTTCCAGAGTTCGAAGCGACTTTCTCGAAATTGAGTTCAGAACTCATCTCTTTAAAAGAAAAGTTTCAAAAAGAGAACATAGAACTTTCCGATAAACAGACACAAATAAAAAAAGAATTTGATAGCATAAACGATGAATTAAAAGAACAAAAAAGGCAGATAAAGGAATTTGAGCAATTTAAACTATCACCTTTTTACTCTGATGTTGAATATTATGTGAAACATGGTGAAGATTCAGCAAATGAGGAACTTTTAACCGATTTAATTAAAAGGATTCAAAATCTTCAGCAAACGTTATCTGAAAAACTAAAAGATTTAAAATCATCTATAAACAAGTTTGCAAGTCCACTAAGAGAAGGGAACATTTTTAATTTTCCAACTATTTTTACTGATGATGCAGCATATCTTTCATTTGCGAATGACCTAAAGGATTTTGTGGTTGACAATAAAATTGATGACTATAAAAAATACATCAAAAAAAACCATTCAGATTTAATCAGCCTGATTGTAAAACACATTGTGCAACTCTCATCCAAGAAGAAAGAAATTGATGAGATAATTTCAAAAATGAATAAAGATTTTGAAAAGCATAATTTCGTTGGAGTTGTCCAAAAAGTTGAGTTAAAAGCAGACCCAAGTGAAAATAAAGTATTCCAAACATTTGAGGAAATAAGGAAATTTCATTCTGAAAATCCATTTGGTTTTGGAGAATTAAATCTGTTCACGGGATTAAAATTAGAAGAGAACAATGATACTGCATTTAAGTTACTTGTTGCACTTATGACAAATCTTGGCAAAGAACAAAACAAAATTGAAATCTCTCTTGAAGATACGTTTGAACTAAAATTTAGAGTTATCGAAAATAATAAAGATACCAACTGGCAGACAAAACTTGCTGATATTGGTTCAAATGGAACTGATGTTTTGGTTAAAGCCATGCTATACATTATGCTTTTGAATGTTTTAAAAGAGACAGCTTCAAAAAAACAAAAAGACTTCAAACTCCATTGTATAATGGATGAAATAAATATTATTCATCCCAAAAACATTGAAAGCCTAATAAACTTCGCAAATGACAGAGGAATATGGATGATAAATGGCTCTCCTATTGAAACTAATGCAATGGCATACAAATATGTATATGATTTTGAGAAAACAACTGATAGCATTACTCACGCAAACCGCCTGATTGCACAAAATTAAAACTGATGGAAATTCCATTATCATTTATAGAGAAACTAATTGCCATTTCCAGAAAGGAAACTGTTTCGATTGGTCAGTTTAAATCGAAACAAAACAAAGCTTTATTAGATATTTTTTTGGAGGAAAACATCCTTCAAAAAAGCAAAAAGAAAAATAGCTTCATAATTTACACAATCAACAATGAGCAACTTAGAAACTTCCTAAGAGAACGATACGGAATTATTAACCTTGAAGACTATTATCAATTATTAAACAATCCAGACTCAACTAAAAGTGAATCAGCACAAATTGCCTCAGACTCAAAAACAAAACGGACAAAAGTTTACACAGGTTTCTTTGTTAGAACATTTGCAAATATTGAAGGCAGTTTAAATGGAGAAAATCTAAACCTTAAAACATTAAAAGGAAGTTCTTTATTTATCTCTGATTTTAGGAATTTTGCTATTCCCGAAAATGTTACAATTGTTGGAATTGAAAATCCGGAGACATTCTATTTAGTAGAAAATTACAGACATTATTTTGACAAAATTGTGCCTTTGTTTCTATTACGATTTAATAATAATGCATTTATTGAATGGCTACAACTTACTCCAAATAAGTATGTGCATTTTGGAGACTTTGACCTATCAGGAATTGCAATTTATATTTCTGAATATCGAAACAAAATTGATTTTAATAGATGCAGTTATTTTATCCCTAATGACATTGAGAATTTAATTAGTAATTCAAAAAACTATACAGACTATGTAAATCAACTAAACGACCCAAAAGTTAAAGGGCTTGACTTTGAGAATTATCCTGAGATTAAGGACTTAGCAAATATGATTAACAAATATAGAAAGACGATTGAGCAAGAGGTGTTGATGAATTCCAACGCTTCATAGTCAAGCACATTTGCAATTCGCACTTGCCCTCGCAGAAATCCAAAAATTGCAAAAGAGCTTGTCTATCCAATCGCACGGACTGAAAAAATAAAGCACGAAATGGTAATAAATAGGACTCTGAGTGGTCGGTACGACCCAGCGATGAGTCGGTGTTGAACTACACCCGCCGGGTTCAGGGCTATGTACATATCGCCCGATTTATAGTTTTAATTGAAATTTTTTAGGATAAAGTTCTTTGACG
>JAHIRM010000039.1 GCA_018818595.1 Bacillota bacterium | reverse complement strand
ACCATTTTTGATTAAATAAAAAAATAGATATTTCTACACGTTTAATAGTTAACTAAAATAAAAAAAGCCACTTAATGGCTTTACTATCAGTTAGTGGTGGCTCCAGGGAGAATTGAACTCCCGACACAAGGATTTTCAGTCGTTTCATGCAATATATGAAGTCAAATATGACTTCTTTTTTTGTACCGTGAGACTCTGATTATCATTCTAATTTATCTATATTCTTTATTTTATGCACAAAATTTGATGTAATGAAATCAAAAAACTCTGAACCTTTCATTTTCACTAGTGCATAATTCAAATCATAAGTATCTATTTTTATTAATTTTGTAGTTGCCTTCAAGAAAACAGCTGAGAACACAACTTGCCTTTTATTGAATTTGGTTTCTCGCATATAAATCTTAATATGAATAACAACATTGATATCATTAGATAAGTCAATATTATGTTTTTTGCCAAAGTATCCTCTATATGACAGAATCTGTTTATTTATGTCAATTGCTAGATATTTCCAAAAAATAGTGAAGAACACAAATAAGAATATAATAGTCGAGATACAAAAAATTATTATGGTGTCAGATATTTGTGGTTTCAAAAGTAAGAAAAAAACATTAAACAAAATTAATATTGCTAGAGATATTATTCTCATTACCTTAAAATTAATCGCAATATAATTTAGATCACTATTTCCATATATTTCCATTAATTTCCCCCATAATCAAAAATTATTAACTTAATTATATCATATGTAAAGAATAAAAACCTACTATAGATGGCTTGAGTAAAACCTCTAGTTAACTAAAAATACTTGCCTAGTCCTATT
The DNA here is from genome assembly GCA_018818595.1 of Bacillota bacterium. Classification (NCBI taxonomy): domain Bacteria; kingdom Bacillati; phylum Bacillota; species Bacillota bacterium. The sequence continues at coordinate 2,702 of JAHIRM010000039.1, read as the reverse complement.
AGTATTGATAAAATCGCAATTGCTCCATTTATAATGGCAATTATATCCCAAATATCAAATTTAAAGTTCTTAGTACTTCTTTTGATAGAAGTGGCTTTAATCAATAACAAAATAGCATCAATAAGAAACAATGCTAGAAATACTCCCAATTCAAAATTAATGAATTTATTAAATATTATCCATAGTATGCCACTCAAGAAAAAGAATATAAGAACAGAAAATATGGCAAAGTAGGCTATACATATCTTTTTATTTTTTTCCGTGATATCTCTTTCTTCATTATTATGAATAAGCAGTGCTCCAACCTTTTCGAGAAGACGAGTTTCTTTTTTACTCGATTTTTCTTCCCTTATTACTTCTTTTTTTTGTTTACCTTTATTTCCCATTTCCCCTCCAACCAATCTTAAATATCATTTTACTTATAAATAGTTTTAAAGATGTCACCAAGTTTAAGTTTCTTTATTAATTCATCAAAGTCATCATGTTTAATAATTTCAAGAAGTTTAGTTTTTTCAGTTTCAATGCGTTCGTATGTGTTTTTAAATATGTTAAATGCACTCTTTATTTCAGAATCCGATAGTTTATCTTTGTTACTTATAATATCCTCTGCCATTTTATTATATTGTTCATAGTAATTATATAGATATTGTTGTTCTAAATAGTCTGGATTATTAGCAGTTCCTAGTGCGCTAAATGGTATATCTAAAATTTTACTCAATTCCATCCATAAATCAATTGTTATTTTCCTTTCGCCTCTTTCATATTTTGAATAGCCAGAATGTGTCATATTAAGTGATTCTGCAACTTGCTTTTGTGTTAATCCTCTATATACACGATAATTTTTTAATAATTCATACTCTTTCATGTGCTCACCTCACAATCATATTATAACACAATTGTACATATTGGACATATTTTTCTTGACATTGTACAAAATGGACAGTATAATAGAATTGTACACATTGTACAGTAAGCTATTGGGTGGTGTGGTTGGGTCAGCGTAGGACAACCCACCTCCAAACACAGTGGTAAAAGGTATAGTATTACCCTTATACCACTGTGTAACATTGTAACCTTTAATTTTTGCAAATATTTAACAATTGTATTGGAGTGATAATATGACAGTATCTAAAGCTGTAATTGAATATATGGATTATATCAGTGTCACCAAGGCAAAAGGCACTCACGCTTTCTATAAGCAGTATTTAAGCGTTATTAGTGATATCCTGGGGGATTATGATTGTGATGAAATAACAAATACTATCATAGTATCTTTTATTAAGTCGCAAAAAGAAAGAAATCCGGAAATTGCAAATTCAACTTTAAATAAATTTGTTGGTGCTATTAAATCTTTAATATCTTATACATGTAATAAATCCCTCAAATTCTCAAAGCTTAAAGAACAGAAAAAAATAATACCTACTATTTCAGCAAGTACAATTAATAAAATATTTAACTATTATCAGAAAAATATGGGTGATAAGAATGTCTTTAGAAATTATGTGTTCTTGAAACTTCTTCTTGATACAGGTCTTCGCATGAATGAAATAATCAATATCAAACTTAAAAATATAGACTTTGGCACAAATTCAATTCATGTTCAAATCACAAAAACAGATGTTGATCGTTATGTGTGCTTTACTGAATCAACAAGTCAATTATTAAGGAAGTTTATTGTTGTGCATAATATTGATGATTACATCTTCTTTGATTTTGATACAAAAAATATCATGACAACATCTTCTGTTGAAAGCTTTATATATCGCTTAAAAATAAAGCTAAATATCACAGAAAATATTACACCTCATAAATGGAGACATACATTTGCAACCACATTCATTAAAAATAGTGGTGACTTGGAAACACTCCGTTTGCTATTAGGTCATAGCAATTTAAAGACAACTCAAAAATATCTACATTTGAGTAGAAATGATATTGTTGATAATTATCAAAAAATCATGAATTAATTATCATTTCAAATCTCGTATTGCATCATAAATTCTTTTGATTTCTTCAGTTATTGTTCCGCACGCGATGAATAAAAAACCAAATAGCAATGTAATAATTGCTGCCAATTTAAGCGTTTCTTGCTGATATGGTGCCACAGTAGAAATTGTAATTGCAATGATTATACCAACAACTATGACAACAAGTCCTAGTATAGATGTTCCTGATGCTCTAGTTTTGTGTTCTTTTATTTCACCATGAAGCTTTTTAATATACATATATTCTTCATGTGATATATCAAGAGGAATTTTCTTCCAATACTTTCCATCTTCTTCATCTAGAAAACTATCTTTCTCCTCTTGAGTTGATTCAATTAGTTTATACAGACCTTTTGTTATCAAAAAATCATTTTTCTCAACTAAATAGATAGAATGTTTACCTTGTGAAATTTGTTCTTTATATCTATCGTAAATTTCCTTGTCAGTTCCTTTTTTTCTAAAATCCATAAAATCACCCCATATCGTTATTTTGACTTAATTATAGCACATCTAATTATTAGAAATACTTTGCAATTACACAACCCTCTCACGACACAAGGACATCCAAGCACTTCATAAAATAAAAAAAGCCACTTAATGGCTTTACTATCAGTTAGTGGTGGCTCCAGGGAGAATTGAACTCCCGACACAAGGATTTTCAGTCCTTTGCTCTACCGACTGAGCTACAGAGCCAAAATTGGCGGTCCGGACGGGATT
>JAHIRM010000038.1 GCA_018818595.1 Bacillota bacterium | reverse complement strand
TAGCTTCTTCTTTTTTAATATCCTACCTCATTCAACAATTTTTAATTAAATTGCATTAATCTTCATTGTGATTTACAAGATATACTGTATATATTTGATTATCTGAAACAACCAACAGGTGAAGAATATTCGTATATATTCCCTCTGTTAAGTTGCCTTCATTTTGAATGTAATAGTGATTGATGGTTATCGTTGAATCAGATATTTGTACAATATCGTCAGTTAAATCATCAAAAGAATCAAAATTATAGTTACCCCTTACCGAAAGAATATTCACCTCTTCATCAAATGTATACGAGAAATCTTCATTGGAATTTGTATCATAATAGATTGATAGTATGTCCCCACCAACATTTATATTGGCATAAAATGGGCTTGACCATTTTGAAGTGCCATCTGTATAATTAGCGCAAACTTCAACTTTGTATACACCTTCATTAAATCCAGACATTTCAAACATTGCTTCCTCTACGTTATATTCCTCATCATCATTCACTTTTACGGTATAATTGATGAAATCTTCAAGCCCATACCCAACGTTTTGCCACTCAAGGTTTTGGGTCGCAGAGGATGATCCTATTCCAGTGGGATGATTGAATTGACGACTGATGGAAACGTTAATGATATCGGATAATTCAAACGTTTCATCCTCATAAATGATTTTTATTTTAACATGATACGAGGCTTCATTTGGATAAAGAAAAAAGGAAAATTCGGAACCATATGCATAAAACATATAGTCGTGTCCGTTATCTGTTTCAGTCTCCAAATCATCATCATAGAAAATTATTTGATAATATTGAGCACCTTCCACATCTTGCCAATCTAATAAATCATCATCATATGTCCATTGAATGATATCTTGATTATTCGAGCAACCGCTTATCAATAGAACTATCGTAAAAAATAAACCAATCATTAAAATTCTTTTCATAATTCCCTCCAACTTCAAGAAAAATCAAATCAAAAATCAGTTTTCGAAAAAAAAGATTTCATGTTTTTTCTTGATTACTTAATTGTATTATAACATAATTTATTATAAATTAAAGAGTAAATACAAAAAATAACAAAGCCCAGTAGGGCTTTGTTATGCTATGTATATCATTAGATTGAATTTCTTTATATACAATTTTTAGTTATTGTTTTTCTATTTTATGCTTTAATAATTTTATCAATAATTGTCTTAATTTTTTTCCATTCTTGATTTTGCACAGTTAAATATTGCAACCCTTGTGAAGTTATAGAATAGTATTTTCTTTTTTTGCCAGAATCGCTTTCCAACCAGTAGGTTGTAACATATCCAAGTTGAACGAGACGCTTGAAACTGGTGTAAAGCGTCGCTTCTGTAAATGAAAACTCGTTATCTGTCAATTTCTCAATTTGTTTATTAATTAGATATCCATACGAATCATTTTTCTCTAGTACACTTAATAATATCATATCTGTATGTCCTCGAAGCAAATCACCAAATATGTTCATAATTGATTACTTCTTTTGTTGTGAATATTTAAGATTAACTATGATATCAATTAGCATGAAAACCACTAAAACAATGGCACTCAAGAAAGAAATTGGACCAGCCATACTGTAAAGACTAAAGGTAAGAATAAATATTACTATTGTTGAAATCAAGTAGACAAAAGGAGCCACAAAACGACTTTTAAATTTTCCTGTAATAGCGATAATTGAAATAATAATTGTTGGAACTACCACTACAAATTCACTTATGAGTATTGCTAAATTACTTCTATCTATATCTCCATATGTCCCTGTGCTCAATAAGATTAAATCCACAAAGCAATACAAAGAAAAAATTAATGTGAATGTGGGGTAAAACCAATTTTTTATAAAAATTAACTTAATTTTATTATCAAAGGATTCCAAGAAAAGAAATTGCTTGATTTTTTGACCTACAGATACTAGTTTTTCTTCTCCTGTGATTAAATAATACTTTTTCATTAGACGCTTGTACAACGAACTAAATATTAACAAACTGATTAAAAATAGTATTACAAAGACAATAGCTAGCAAGAAGAAAATGAGTTGAAAGTCATCGATGGAAGTTATGGACCCAAGGTTACTGGCCATGAATGCAACGGCTATCAAGTTATATATTAATAATGTTAAAAGCAATGAAATCGAAATTGCCCAGAAAATAAAACATGTTTTCATGTATGAAAATATTTTATTAACGTAATGGTTATGCTTGTCAATATCGTATTCTTCATTTTTGATGTACTGACTTTCTTGATACAAGTAAGAAGCTCCAATTGAAAATGAAATAATACTTAACATCACTACAACTGCACCAGCAACTACGTTTAAAAATATCATTAATAACCCAAAAGCAGAAAGAATGGCTCCAGCAATTAGAAACATTTCAGAAATATTCGGTTTATATGACTTCTCCTTCGTTTCTAATATTTTATCATCTAAAGTAAAATCTCCCATAGATTTTATTGCTTCTACATATGCAAGGTTTTCATCATGATTTTTTTCGAAAATTTCATCGTAACGATCTGAAATATTTCCAATAATCTCTTCTTTTTTTTCTTGGTTATTCTCGGATGTGTCAAACCGCAATTGATAGTTGACGTATTCTTTAATTTTGTTATACACTGTTTTCCTCCATACCTAAACTGATTATGTATATTTTATATCAAACATACCTAATCTGTCAAGGCATAAATTTAAAATTATTTGTTTTTTTTGCTTACAATACTAATAAAAATAAAAGCGGCTCAATCGAGTCGCAACTATTTTTATTATTCGCCGATAAAATGATTGATAATATCAACGGTGTCTTTCCATTCTTTTTTACTTTTCAATAATTCCTCTTTGCCTTTATCAGTGATCGAATAGTACTTTCTTGATT